>JAFZQL010000045.1 GCA_017620435.1 Erysipelotrichaceae bacterium | reverse complement strand
GTTCAGTGGGTATGACTATGTAATTCATGAGCAACCGTTGTCGGACAAACCGATGTCGGATAATCCGACGACGGTCAATCCAACGTCGGAGAAACCGATGACGGAAATACCGATATCGGAGAATCCAACACAAATAAATAAAGAAGAAGAAAAGAAAGAAAAAGAAAATATTGATTGTATAAATCATCGAATCATATCTTATCCGGGGTCGGGAAACTTACCCATAGACAGTCAGAAAACTGACCTATCAACAGATACGATGAGATTGGATGAGAGGAAGTCATACGAAGAGTCTCTTAAGGAGAATATCGAGTATGACTATTTTATTGAGCATGACCACAAACATAGGGATCTGGTCAAGGAAATTCTGGAAATCATGGTGGATGCCGGTTGTTCCAGAAACCCGTTCATCAGGATCGGAAGAGATGAGAAGCCGACATATATCGTCAGGGAAAGATTCCTGAAGCTGGATTCATCACATATCCAGTATGTACTGGAATGTCTTGATCACAACACTGTCGAAGTCAGAAATGTGAAGCAGTACATTTTGACAACGCTGTATAACGCTTCAATGACGATCGACAGCTATTATCAGCAGATGGTCCAGCATGACATGGCGAACTGGTAAAGGAGGTGATGCCTATGATTGTCGATGGCTTATTCTGCGGCATACCGCCGTAGTTTATTCTTTCGTTCTCATCTTCAGGAAAGGAGGTGCTTAAATGCAGGATGAGATCAACAGTCAGATCGTTGCCTTATCGATCCGTACAGGAAAAGAAACGGCAAGGATCACAACAAGAGTTCTGCAGGCAGCGATCAGGAAATACCTGCAGGATCATAAGCAGAGAAATCCTACTCTGACGCATGGGAAACAGACAGTAGGTCAGCTGATGGAACAGAACAGTCAGCTTACCAATATCGAGGTGACGGATCAGAACATCAAGTCCTTTGAAAGAGTAGCAAAGAAATACAACATTGATTTCGCTCTGAAGAAGGATAAGTCGATCGATCCCCCGAGATATCTGATCTTCTTCAAAGCCAGAGATGCGGAAGTGATGGATGCGGCATTCAATGAGTATTCATCCAAAGTGAATGCTCATGCTAAGAGGCCGTCGATCAGAAAACTGCTGTCTCAGAACATCGAAAAGGCAAAGCATATGCAGAGGGAGAAGGTCAAGCAGAAAGACAGAGGCCAGGAACGATGAAGGTCGATGTCAAGAAACTGATCATTCTCAACATCCCGTATGTGATCGTGTTCTATATGGTGGATAAGGTCGCATGGCTCTACCGTCATGTGAACGGGGATCTGGCCGGGATGAGACTGGTGAACACATTTACCAATTTCAAACTGGCATTTCAGAATCCTCTTCCCAGTTTCCATCCGACAGATATTCTGATCGGGATTGCAGGTGCACTGATTATGAAAGCTGTTGTCTTTTACAGAGGCAAGAATGCAAAGAAGTTCAGACAGGGAGTCGAATACGGTTCCGCCCGCTGGGGAACGCCTGCGGATATCAAGCCCTACGTTGATGAAAAGGATGACAACAACATTATCCTGACGGAAACGGAAAGGCTAACGATGAGCAGCAGACCGAAGAATCCCAAGTATGCCAGGAACAAGAACATTCTGGTAGTCGGCGGGTCAGGCTCAGGAAAAACAAGGTTTTTCGTCAAGCCGAATATCATGCAGCTTCACAGTTCCTATTGCATCACCGATCCAAAAGGCACACTGCTAGTCGAATGCGGGAATCTTCTGGCAAAGGCAAAATATCAGATCAAAGTGCTGAATCTCATCAACTTTAAGAAGAGCATGCACTACAACCCGTTCATGTATATCCATTCCGAAAAGGATATCCTGAAGCTGGTCAATACGATCATCGCCAATACCAAAGGTGAAGGCGACAAGTCCGGTGAAGACTTCTGGGTAAAAGCCGAGAAACTGTATTATCAGGCACTGATCGGATATATCTGGTATGAGGCTCCGGAGGACGAAATGAACTTCTCTACCCTGCTGGAAATGATCAACGCTTCCGAAGCAAGAGAGGATGATGAAAACTTCAAAAATGCAGTAGATCTGATGTTCGATGAACTGGCTCAGAGGGAACCTGATCACTTTGCAGTAAGGCAGTATGCTAAATACAAACTGGCTGCAGGCAAGACAGCGAAGTCCACTCTGATCTCCTGCGGTGCAAGGCTTGCTCCGTTCGATATCAGGGAGCTCAGAGATCTGATGAGCTATGATGAACTGGAACTGGATCTTCTTGGCGACAGGAAGACAGCACTATTCATCATCATTCCGGACACGGATGACACTTTCAACTTCGTTGCCAGTATCATGTACACGCAGCTGTTCAACCTGCTGTGTGACAGAGCTGACGATGTATATGGAGGAAGACTTCCTGTCCATGTGAGATGTCTGCTCGATGAGTTTGCCAATATCGGCCAGATACCGAAGTTTGACAAGCTGATCGCAACGATCCGGAGCCGTGAGATTTCGGCGTCGATCATCCTGCAGTCCCAGAGCCAGCTGAAGACGATCTATAAGGACGCAGCT
>JAFZQL010000044.1 GCA_017620435.1 Erysipelotrichaceae bacterium | reverse complement strand
GGGTATTGAAGAAGGGTGGCGTTCTCTTGTCCGGAACGGATCACTATGTCAACTACATCGTCAATGACGATGAGACCATGATCGTCAACCGTCTGCCGTTCAACCCTTTAAAGAATCCTGAACAGATGAAACAGCTGCAGAAAGACGACAGCGGCGTACAGTTCTCCCACTCCCTGGAGGAACAGATCAACGGACAGCTGGAAGCGGGTTTCAGGCTCACTGCTTTGTACGAGGACATCAATGAAGAAGGCCATCTCCACGACCTGAATATCCCGACCTTTCTCGCCATGCGATCCCTTAAGGAGTAAGGGGTACGGATATTGAGGTTTTAGGGGGAAAACTTTATAATATTGTTATTCATATCTGGGTAAAAGACATGAGTAAAAAGATCTATGAATTAACAGCTTTAATCGCTCTGGTGCTAAGTGGTATCCTGGCGTTTTTTGATTTTAAGATATCATTGGGAATTCTGGTGGCATCGCTCTTCAGTATGGCCAACCTTTATCTGCTTTCCTATTCCATGAAGAATATGCTGAAAGGGGAGAAGAAAAACGCCGGAAGGATGATGCTTGTAAGCGTGGCAAGATTCCTGCTGCTGGCTGTAGTCATGTTTCTGGCCATGAGATTCCCTGATCAGATCAGCATTATCGGTGTGGCCATCGGTCTGACCCTATTCATGATCGCTCTGGTCATCGATGCCGTTAAAAGAAAAGGAGGTGCGTGAAATGAGTCTGCAGACGACCGTCTATTCCATCATCATCGTTACTCTTTTCATGGCGCTTCTGCTGGTTTATGTCAACCGGAAGCTGGTGAAGTTCGATCCTTTAAGTAAACCTACAGGTATCGTACTGCTAGTGATCATGTTTGCGGAAATGATCGACAAGATGGTGAGAGAAAAGACAAACAGAAAGATTGCCCAGTATCTGACGCCGTACATCATGACGATCATGGTCTACATCTTTCTGGCCAATATCGCAGGACTCTTCTCGCTGGAAGCTCCTACTTCCAACTACAGCGTCACGATGGTCCTGGGCGCTATCACCTGCATCCTGATCGAGGTCTATGCGGCCAAGGCCAAGGGCAGAAAGGCCTATATCAAGAGCTGGTTCGAACCGTTCGCTCCGTTCATCGTCCTGAACATCCTGAGCAAGTTCTCGACATTACTGTCATTATCATTACGTCTCTTCGGCAATATCCTGTCGGGAGGCATCCTGATGTCGGTCATCTATCAGATGCTGGCATCCGTATCGGCCCTGATCCCGGGTATCGGTAAATTCAACATCTTCGGTGTCATCGTAGCACCGGTCCTGCATTTCTACTTCGATCTGTTTTCCGGAGCGATGCAGGCATATATCTTTGTCATTCTGACGATTTCATTCATCGGCAAGGAACTGCCGAATAAACAAGGGGAGGAATAAATATGGAAAAAATCGCTTTTGCAGCAGCTGCATGTGTCATGATGGGCTGTATTACGGGTATTATGGAAGGTCTGGTTGCGATCAAGGCCGTTGAAGCCATCGGCAAGAATCCGGACGCGGCAGACAAGGTCCAGTCCATGGCCATCATCGGTGCAGCCATTTCCGAAACCTGTGCCATTTACTGTCTGCTGGTGGCTTTCCTGATCATCTTCATTCTGGGAAGGTAAACGATGCAGATCATTGATATTTTAGGACAGCTGGTTCCTAATGTCTGGACGGCGCTTACGCAGCTTTGCGCTACTGCTCTGCTGTTTTTTCTCATGTACAAACTGGCCTGGAAACCGGTGAAGAAGATCCTGGATGCCAGGAGCGAGTACGAGAGCAGCAGGCTCAGTGAAGCGGACAGACTGCGTGAGGAGAATGAAAAACTCAACGAAGAAGCCAAAGCATCCATCGGTGAAGCACAGCAGCAGGCTCAGCAGATTCTGGAAGATGCAAGAACTGCGGGTGAACAGCTGAAAGAAGAGATCGCGAAAGAAGGCAGAAAACAGGCGGAAAAGATGCGTGCGGATGCCGATAAAGACATCGAGAAACAGCGCAACAAGATGCTCGACCAGATGCAGGAAGAGATCGTGGATACGGCAGTCGCCGTAGCGGAAAAGATCCTTCAAAGCAAGGTCGATGCCAAACAGGATAGAGACAATATCGATACTTTTGTTAAGGAAGTCGTAAAGAAATGAGTGTCAAGGTCGACGGATATGCCAGAGCTTTAATGGAACTGGCGAATCAGGAAGGACAGGTAGAGCTCCTGTTCTCGGAGATCAAAAGGATCAACGATGAACTCAACAGGAATGCCGAGCTGAGCAGATATATCGATTCTTCCGATTACAGTTCTGAAGAAAAGAAAGCCAAACTTCAGGAAGTTTTTCATAATGACCTGGATGATTCCGTCCTCTATGCGATGTTTCTGGTGATCGACAGGATCCCGCACAAACATACCGAAAGAGCCCTGATCCATGCCTTCATGTCTCATTACTATCATTTAAGAGGCTATATCTTCGGTCAGGTCTACAGCGCCAATGAACTGGATCACAGCGAGATGGTCAATCTGGAGGCGGCTTTCTCCTACAAGCTGAAACATGCGATCCGTCTTGAAAACAAGCTGGACAAGTCCTTGATCGGCGGCGTGAAGGTCATCATCAACGGCGAAGTGTGGGACGGTTCCTACAAAGCCAGGATGGACGATCTGAGAAGAAGTCTGCTGGAAAAGGAACATCACGATCTGGACAAGATTTCCGTTGAACTGAAGAAGGATATCGATTCCTTCGATAAAGAGACGGTCCGTAATGAAACGACCTATACCACCGGCTATGTCACAAGCGTAGCCGACGGCGTTGCGAATATCAGCGGGATCTACGATGCGATGGCCGGAGAGCTTCTGGACATCGGCAAGACTAAGGCCATGGTCATGGACCTGGAAGAACACAACATCGCTGCCGTCCTTTTAGGAAACGACAATGACATCATAAAAGGGACGCAGGTCTATTCCACCGGTAAGGTCGTAGAAGTTCCGGTTGGAGACGCTCTTCTGGGAAGAGTCGTGGATGCCTTAGGCAGACCGATCGACGGCAAGGGCCCTGTTCAGGCCGAAGAATACCGTCAGATCGAAGCCAGTGCGCCGGGTGTCATCGAACGTCAGCCGGTCAATGAACCATTGCAGACAGGACTGAAAGTCATCGACTCCATGATCCCGATCGGCAAGGGTCAGAGAGAGCTGATCATCGGCGACAGACAGACCGGAAAGACGGCGATCGCCATTGATACGATCATCAACCAGAAAGGCCGCAACGTAAAGTGTATTTATGTAGCCATCGGACAGAAGAACTCTACCGTGGCCCAGATCATCGAAAAACTGCATCAGCATCAGGCCATGGAATATACCACCGTCCTGGTAGCCGGAGCCAGCGAGCTT
>JAFZQL010000043.1 GCA_017620435.1 Erysipelotrichaceae bacterium | reverse complement strand
ATCGATCAGATAAGCGGGTAATTTACTCGTAAAAAACATATTCATACTAAACATAATAACATCAATTGCCTGTTTTGAATTTCATGATGATTCATCAGGACTGTCTGCCGCGTCCCGCATACGCTGTAAGCAGCATCCCGATACATCCGATCATGATCAGCATCATACGCCCCGTAAACGTGCTGAAAAACGCTCCTGCGATGCCCACATACGGCAGATGGCAAACATATTTTCCGATCACATCACTATAAGAAACAGCCAGCATGTCTTCAATCCCATTCCTGTCTCCCTTGGTATGCAGCTCTTTGTTCACAGTATCGTTCTCCGTAACCCGGTGCGTTACAACAGTGCCGTTGCTGCTAAAAGCGATGATATCCCCCACTTCCAGTTCTTCTGCATTGCACCCCCTGACATAGACCATGCTGCCGACAGGAATCTTCGGTTCCATGCTTCCGGAAACGACATAGTATGATCTGATCCTCATCAGACCCGGGATCAGAAAGACTGCGGCAGTAAGAAAGAAAACCGACAGGAATACGATACCGGAAAAACGCAAAAAAGCCGTACTGAAATTTCCGGCTTTCTTACTGTTCTTTTTTAAAGAATCAGGCTTATTCATCTTCCTTACGTCTTCTTCTCAGAAGTAGCAGCAGAAGTAGCAGCAGGAACAGCGATCCGCCGATGACCGGCAATGCGTAATTCTGCAGGAAAGAACCGTTTTTCTTGTCCTCGTTCTTGCTTTCATTACTGTTCTGCGCTTCTCCAGGTTCAGCTGCAGGAACATTTGTTTCATCAACATCGACCAGTTCGATCGGAGCCTCTGTCTCTTCAGGTTCTATCGTCTCTGTCGAAGACGACTGCTGATTTGTACCTACGCTACCGTTTCCGGTCCCTTCCGCTTCCTCCTCGATAATGATCGTGCCACTGTTAGACTTAACTTTGCGATATACAAAAGTCAGTTCTGTCACTTCATCTTCTTTCAGCGTAACGGTATAGTTCTCAACCAGCGGAGCATATCCGTCGATATGGATATAGGCGATAACCGGCTTGTCCCCGACATTGCCCTGGTAGGTCTTTCTGACAGGTCCTATTCCTTTTCCGTCCTCATCGACATAATTCACATAGTATTCCACCATGTTGTTCTCAATCCCGTAGGAAGCGACAAACACGATATCATGCGTAATGGTCTGCGCACCAGCCAGAGCTCCTTCAATGCCTGCTATATGATAGCCCATGAAGTAGTAGTTCTCGTCGATGTTTTCATCCTTGATTTCATAATCGTTCGGATTCCACATCCATTCTTCATCAGCACCGATCTGTACCGTGATCTGTTTTATCGGATTCCCATTTTCATCTTCCAGCATGCCATGCAGACCGGCTGAAACAGTAACCGTATAGGTCTTCTTTTCCTCTTTTTCTTCCGCATAGATTGTATTGCCGAAGACATTCAGCAGCAGGATCGCCGCCAGGATCATTAATATTCTCTTCTTCATTAATGAGTCCTCCTTCTTCTGCTATCAAGATACAGATAAACCGCCAGGATCATCATGATGATGAACAGGATCCCGCAGGCTAGATAATACAGATTTCTGGTACGGATCGCGTTCGGTCCTGAATCCAGACCTGTCTTAGGAATACGGAAGATCTCCGGTGAATCAGGAACCTCGACTGCAAAGTCCAGCTGCAGCTCGCCTATCGTATCCTGATAGGCATTGCCCTGCGTTTCGCCATCCAGTTCAAAACGAACCGTCACTATTGCGCTTTTCCCAGATTCGATATCTCCTAGAATGAAGAAATCCTCCAGAGCATCCGTTGCTTCGTGCAGACCCGTCTCACTTCCCGTACCGCCTACCTTCTCGGAAGAATAAAGCACCGTTTCCGTTCCGGAAGCATCCGTAAACGACAGGGAATACTTGTATGCGCCACCTGAGATATTAACCTTATCTTCAAAACTTTCAATAATCTTGTTTTCAATCCACCAGGTGCTGGATTCCGTATGATTGTTGACCAACGTGATTTTCAGCTCGGCATTATCGCCCGGCTGCATACCGGCCATGGCATCCGCCACTTCTTTGGAAGTATAGTTCGTCTCCAGTTTCTTTCCATCGAATGTGACTGTCCACTCTTTTGTTTCCTTAGGATAAGTATCGGCCTTGACGCTTAAAGGCAAGGCAAGCAGCAATGTAATCAGTATCACTATAACTCTCTTAAACATCTTGCTACTCCTCCTCCAGACTCAGTATTCCGTCGTCGGAAACACTGATCTTTCTGCCCCAGGCACTCATTGCGGCATCTTCCGCATTGTGCGTCTGAATAGCATCTACCTGAACATCGATGCAGAACGTACAACCGTCATAGACGTACTCCGTCGTGATAACGGTATAGCCCTTTTCCTCATCGACTGTCTGTTTCTGCTGTTTTACATAATTCTTGATATCCGGATCCAGCATCATTTCGCTGGCGAAATCCGGTGTTGTCTCGCCGTTTTTTACCGACTGCGATCCTTTTAGAACCTGCGTGTAGTACAGCACAGTCCTTTCTCTTGTTGTATAGGTCTCGTCTATGATCCAACCGTTGTTTTCCGTCAGAAGCGTCAGCGAGATCAAATCAGGATCCATATCCATGCTCTTGTTGCCGTCTTTATCCAGCCAGTACTTGTAGACCGTTACCCGAACATACTCGTCGATCTGTCCGCTGTTTCTGACAGACAGCGTTTCCGGATAAACAGCACCGTATCTGATTTCCTTCAGATCCTGGAACAGCGGCGTTTCCGCATTCACATCCCAGTCTCTCTTGCTCTTGTTGTAGGTTCTCCAAGAAAGAGCTTTGCCGTTCTCATTCAGCGTAACGCCGATGTCGTACATCTCGAAACGGGAATCGTAAATACCCGATACAAGCAGGGCAGCTCTGGTCGCACCAATCGCCGAGAACAGGAACAGAACAGCGGTAATAACGAATGCGATCAAAACATTTTTGTTACGCAGTTTCTTTTTCATCAGTCATTACCTCCTGTTTCCCAATCAGCTGCCCAGTCTTTGATGTAACCGCCGTTGCCATCGGAAATGGCAGGAATGTATTCATAGACGACAACCACATTGAACTGTTTCAATTCAATATCGACCTTATTGATCTCGATGTCTATGACAGCAGATTCTCCGGCAAGCAGTACCTTATTGTATTCGTACCAGCCATCCGTTTCCGTCCACTCTCCATCTGAATACTTATATTCCAGCAGATCCATGATTTCAGAAGAAGCATAAGCTCTCACTCTTACAAAGATCGGATCGGAATCTGTATCAGCGGTAATCGTAACCCGTTTATTCCCGCTGATATCGTCTTCCTTGAATTTCACAACCTCTTTTAATGCAACCGGAACTGTACCTTTTGCCTGTACATAGGTCGAAAAGTAGGCTAAGGTTTTAGGAACACTGATCATGAACGTCAGTACTATCATCAATAATAGAATCAGTTTGTTTCGTCTATTCATGATCATTCACCTCCTTCCTTCAGGTCATTCACCCAGGTCCATGTTTCACCATCCTCCGTTGTAAACGTGTTCTGTGCACCATAGCCCCGTTTCTTCTTTTCATCGTAGGTATTCTTGAAGCCTACTTTGTTCTGTTCTGACAGCTCTACCGTGAATTCCGCATCACCGGATACTTTATATCCAGCACCGGCATACACTTCTTTCACAGTAGCAACTCCATTCGCCGGAAGGTTCTCAATCACAATCGACTTTGAACCCGGTCCATTGAAAGTCATCGAGTGTACATCCGCATAGACGACTTCATCGTCTACCTTGACGACAACATCGAAGATGAACGTTACAGGTGAGCCATCTTCCCAAGTATCCAATTCCTTTTCGATTTCCAGTCTCACTGGCTCAAAGTTGTTGATAAAGATCGGTTCACTGTCGTCTTCATATAAGACCTCGGTATTCAGCTTCCCTCTTTCATCCTTCGT
>JAFZQL010000042.1 GCA_017620435.1 Erysipelotrichaceae bacterium | reverse complement strand
GAATCAGGAAGATGTCAGCCCAGGCGGTAGGAAACGCAGTCGGAGCCAATCCGATCTGCATCATCGTCCCATGTCACAGAGTCATGGGGAAAAACGGAAACCTGACCGGATACGGCGGCGGATTGAGGAACAAGGTGGCACTGCTGAAACTGGAAGGAATCGATACAAAGACATTCCATTACCCAGAATAAAAGGTCCTTTTCAGGACCTTTTTACTTATAACGGTTGATCATGTCTTTCATGACCTTGTAATAGGCACCCAGATGAATTCCTACGGCAACGCGGGAGTTCTTTTCTTTCGCGTCATAGTCGGCTACTGTCTGCCCTCTGTTGTATACCTCTCCATCGACCACATAGGTATAGGCGTCTTTCCAGATCATGATATCGTCGGAAACCAGCGAGGAGATCGCGATCGCATCATGCATCGCCTCTCCGTTACGGAAGTCGATCAGTTTTCTGATCACATCCTTTACATCTTCTCTGACATCATCATCGGTTCCTTCAAAGATCGTCTGTTTCAGCGGAGCGGTCCTAGTGACATTTAGACCGACCATGTCGATCGGGATGCCTGTAGCGAACACGATCTTTCCGGCTTCCGCATCGTGCCAGATATTCGCTTCGCCATATTCCGTAACATTTCCTCTGTCCAGAGATCCGCCCATTACGACGATCTTTCGGATCATCTGTTTCAGATCGGGATATTTGTTGAAGGCCATGGCCAGATTGGTTTCCGGACCGACCGTAACCAGAACCAGTTCTCCCGGGAAGAGTTTTGCCTGTTCATAGATCTTGTCCCAGGCAGGAAGCGGATCGATCTGTCTGTCGCTGTGCGGGATCTCGACATCGCCCAGCCCGTTGGCTCCGTGGAACTTGGCAACCGGTTCATCGAACTCGTTTACCAGATAGCTGTCGGCTCCTCTGGCCACCGGAACATCCTCGCGGTGCAGGAGTTTCAGGATATCCAGAGCGTTCCCGGTCGTAACATCGGTGGAATTGTTTCCGCCGATGGTTGTTACGGCCCTTAGGTCGAACAGCTCAGGAAAGGCACAGCCGATGGCGATGCAGAAGAAATCATCTACACCGGGATCGGTATCAATGATGATGGGAATTCTGTTCATATCGTTTGTATTCATGTCTTTATCTTAACATCTCCTTTATTGGGAAAGAAACAGCTAGTCGATTCCGAAAAGCAGATCGAGATAGGAAGGCATCGGCCAGCAGTCTCTGGCTGTGATCTGTTCCAGAGCGTCTGTATTTGTTCGAATGGATCTCATCAGCGGAATGATCTTTTCCAGATAGAAGAAGGCCGTTTCCAGGCTGCCGTTGCAGTCTTTTTCATTCAGCAGTTTTTCCATCTTCATAAGATCCGCATAGATGTCTTTCTTCAGCTGAACCATCTTTTCCAGCGTCTTCATATCGCAGCTTTCCAGAACCGGAAGATTCAGCTTCTGCATTTCAATTAACGTATCGCTCAGCCGTTTCTCATAGACCTGTGCCGCAGGAAGGATGTCCTTCTTCAGCATATCCATCATAGTCAGGGCTTCGATATTGATCGTCTTGTAGTATTTCTCCAGATAGATCTCGTAACGGGAATGAAGTTCACTCTCGGTCAGGACCTGATTGTCGGTAAATACTTTGACGTTCTTTTCGTCCAGATAATGCGCAAGGGCTTCCGGGGTGGAGTGGTAGTTGCTTAGGCCTCTTCTTTCCGCTTCTTCGACCCAGGCTTCATCATAGCCGTTTCCGTTGAAGATGATGCGGGAATGTTTCTTCAAAGTATCTACGATAAGCTCGTGGATGGCTTTGTTGAGGTCGTCGGCATTCTCCAGGATATCCGCAAAGTATCTCAGCTCCTGTGCGATCACGGTATTCAGGATCGTGTTCGGTGTGGAGATCGATGCGCTGGATCCCGGCATACGGAATTCGAACTTGTTGCCGGTAAAGGCGAACGGAGACGTTCTGTTTCTGTCCGTGTTGTCTTTCGGGAAGGAAGGGATGCCGTGGACGCCGATCTGCATCGGGATCCTTTCCTTGCTGGTATAAATGGTTTCTTTCTCCAGGCTCTCCAGGATCTCTCTCAGTTCATCGCCGACATAGATCGATACGATGGCAGGAGGAGCTTCGGAAGCACCCAGACGGTGGTCGTTGCCTGCGGAAGAAATGGATATTCTGACCAGATCCTGGTATTCATCAATGGCCTTGATGACGGCGCACAGGAAGATCAAAAACTGGGCATTCTCGCTTGGGGTATCGCCCGGATCGAGAAGGTTGATGCCGGTATCGGTCTTCAATGACCAGTTGTTGTGCTTGCCGGAACCGTTGATTCCCGCAAAAGGCTTTTCATGCAGCAGGCATTCCAGTCCATGCTTTCTGGCGACCTTCTTCATGATCTCCATCGTCAGGTTGTTCTGATCGGCGGATACATTGACCGTCAGGAAGTTGTTCGCAAGCTCGTGCTGCGCCGGTGCGACCTCGTTATGTTCGGTCTTGGCCTGGATGCCCAGAGACCACAGCTCTTCATTCAGGTCTTTCATGAACTCCGATACTCTAGTCTTGATAGAACCGTAGTAGTGATCGTTCATTTCCTGACCCTTGGCAGGTTTTGCGCCAAACAGGGTCCTTCCGGTCAGCTTCAGGTCTTCTCTCTTGTCGAAGCACTTCTTGTCTACCAGGAAGTATTCCTGTTCCGCTCCGGCTGTTGCCTTGACGTGTCCGACATCCTCGTTGCCAAACAGATGCAGGATGCGCATGGCTTCTTTATTCAGTGCTTCCATCGATCTTAGCAGCGGAGTCTTGTGGTCCAGCGCTTCTCCGGAATAGGAACAGAAGACGGTAGGAATGCACAGGATGTTGTCTTTGATGAAGGCGTAGGAAGTCGGATCCCAGGCGGTATAGCCTCTGGCTTCAAAAGTATCTCTTAGACCTCCGGAAGGGAACGAAGAAGCGTCTGCTTCTCCTTTGACCAGGTTGGATGGAGAGAATTCCAGGGTGATGTTTCCGCCCTTGGCCGTAGAGACGAAACTCTCGTGTTTCTCTGCCGTCGCTCCGCTTAAAGGATGGAACCAGTGCGTGAAATGAGTCGCTCCGTTTTCGATCGCCCATTCCTTCATTGCCCTGGCGACTTCTTCGGCAATATCGCTGTTCAGATACTCGCCGTTCCTGATCGTTTTGTTCAGTTTTTCATAGGTATCCTTCGATAGTCTTTCTCTCATTACCCGATCGTTAAAGACTCTGGATCCGAATGTTTTCATGATATCAGTCATCGTTTCACCTCCTGCTTCGTATCTGCCGGAAAGCACTATTACATAGTCAATATTTTACGCCTTTTCGGTGACAATTCCCACTCTTTTTATCCATAGAAAAATATAATAGAATGGTCTTAGAAAAGAGGAACAGGAAGATGAATGAACTGCTGCTGGAACGTTTGAAAAAAGAGTATGAAACAGATCAGCTGGATATCGGAAAAGATGCCGTTTTAAGCAAGAAAGGAATGCGTTTCGAGATCGCTTCCTATGACGTAAAAGGACTGGGCCATCTTTGTACGATGTCTATGAAAGCAATGCTGGGGCTGATGAAGATGGAGACTGCCGTACTGACTTCTCAAGAGAAGGATCTTCCTTTGTTCAACCTGGACAGAGTATCGGCCATGGGCAGACAGACGCAGCTGGTGGAATTCTATGACGATCAGATCAAGCCGTTGAGCAAAGAAACCTGTGATGCTTTCATGAAGATCAAGAATATATCGGAAAAATTCGAAGATTACGTCAGCGGCGAACACTGGTACGATCCTATTCTTTATCCGTTTACTTATGCACAGAAAAACGGAAACGGGAAAGCCTTTGATGCCGTATGCGAAACATACATTGAAGAATACCTGAAACAGGCAAAAGAAGCCGGGAAATGCGATCCTGAGAAGAAACAGGAAAAGATCGATGCCTTTGCAGAAGAACTGTTTCAACAGGGCGGACCGGCAGTAGATCAGTTCAAGAAACTCTTCGGTGAGCAGACT
>JAFZQL010000041.1 GCA_017620435.1 Erysipelotrichaceae bacterium | reverse complement strand
AGCTTCTTCATTTTTCTTTCTCCTTTCCTTCAAAAGAGGAACGACGTTGGCGATGACCAGCACCACCGTGATGCCGATGACGATCAGTGTCGACAGGGCATTGACGCTGGGGTTGATCCTCTTGGTCGTCGCATAGACGTAGGTCGAGATGTTGTTGATGCCCGGACCGGTCGTGAAATAGGAAATGACGAAATCGTCGAAGGACATCGTAAAGGCGACCAGCGCACCGGATATGATGCCTTCCTTGATCTGTGGAATAATGACCTTATAGAGGGCCTGGAATGGCGTACAGCCAAGATCCAGCGCCGCTTCCGCCAGGTTGTCATCCAGCTGTCTGAGCTTCGGGGTGACCGACAGGATCACGTAAGGGATACAGAAGATGATGTGCGCCAGCAGCATCGTGAAGAATCCGGTCGGGATATTGAAGGTCGAGAACAGCAGCATCAGTCCGATAGCGGTAACGATATCCGGATTCAGCATCGGCAGATTGTTGACCTGGGTCACGACCTGTTTCACCAGACGGGAAGACTTGCTTAAGCCGATGGCGACAATCGTACCGGCAATCGTCGACACGATCGTAGCGATCACGGCAATGACCGTGGAATAGTAGATCGATTCCATCATTGATCTGGTCTTGAACATCTTCTCATACCATCTCAAGGAGAAACCTGTAAAGTTCGTCAGCGATCTCGACGCGTTGAACGAGAAGAAGATCACGTAGACGATAGGCAGGTAGAAGAAAGCCATGACCAGGATCAGATAAAGCTTCTTGTAATCGAATTTCTTGTTCATTATCTTTCCTCCTTGTCATAGTCGAACTTCTTCGTAAAATACATCGAAATCACGATGACCAGAGCCATCAGCAGCGATACGGCTGAACCGAAGTTCCAGTCTCCTGTTGTAACGAAATAGTTCTCGATCAGGTTGCCGACCAGCACGTAGGAGCCTCCTCCCAGCAGTTTCGGAATAAAGAAGCTGGATACGGCCGGCAGGAATACCAGCGTAATGCCGGAAATGATGCCCGGAACACTCAACGGCAGGGTAACCTTCAGGAATGCCGTCTTGTCGTCGCAGCCCAGGTCATGGGCGGCAGGAACCAGTGAAGGGTCCATCTTCGACAATGAGGTATAGATCTGCAGGATCATGTACGGCAGGAAGTTGTAGACCATGCCGATATAAACCTTAACCGCCGGAGAGAAACCGGTATTCAGCAGGATACCTCTCCAGGCGTATGTTCTCACAAGCATGTTGATCAGCTGCGGCAACGTTACCAGCAGGACCATGACGGACTGGGAATCCGGAGCCAGCTGCGCGATGAAGTATGCGGCAGGATAGCCCAGAATGATACAGATCACGGTCGTGATAAAAGCCAGACCTACGCTGCGCCAGAGGACTTCGATAAAGATCGAGTCCGAAAAGAATCTGACAAAGTTTTCCAGTGTCAGTTTCACAGGAATGACATCGTTACCCTGCGTGGAGAAGGCATAGAATACGATGATCAGCATCGGTAATACGATCAGTATGCCTGCCCATACAAGATACGGGTATACTAATCTCTTAAAGCTCTTCATTTCCGATACTCTTCTCCATTACATGAATATCTTCAGGATCGATGCTCAGAGATACGATATCTCCTTCTTCCTGAACTTCAGTCGTATGAACCTTGTAAGTACGTCCTTCCGTTACGAACGTAACGTCGTAGTTGCCTTCCTTGATCTCCATCGGATCAAAATCGAAACGGACATCGTCGATCTCGACTTCGTTCTCCGTTTCCAGATCCCAGGCATAGGCGTCGGCCCAGTTCTTCAGGTCGACGGAAATCGCCATGGATTCCTTGATCTCATCGATCGTCTTGTATACATCGAACGCCTGAATGCCGATCTTCTCTTCCTTGTCTTCAATGACCTTCGGCTGAACGACGTTGACATCCGCATTTACCGTGGTTCCCGCATCCGTCTTGAAGATGACCGGATACTTACCCGGTTCAGCCTTGATGCTGTGGGCGACATGGGTGATGGAAATCTCATCTTCCGTATCCGCCTTCCAGGCCTGGGCATTGGCACGCAGGATCAGTTCCTGATCCGTCAGCGTTTCAACGTCTTCAATATCCATCGTAAAATCGGCAGCGCTCATCTTTTCGTTGGCTTCCTCGTTAAATACGTCCTGGTTGCCCATGACATGCAGCTTGATCGTCTTGGCGGCACCGCGTTTGGTCTCGACGATCACTTCATAATGAACGCCCTTGAACAGTACAGAAAGGACCTGACCGTTCATCTGTCCCTTGTTCTTCTTGCCAAGATGAATATCTTCCGGTCTGATGACGACATCGACAGGCTGCTTCGGCTTGAAGCCGTGGTCGACGCATTCGAAATCCTTGTCATCGAAGTTGACCAGATAATCTTTCTTCATGATGCCGTCGATGATGTTGGACTGACCGATGAAGTTTGCGACATATCTGTTGATCGGTTCATTGTAGATTTCCGTCGGCGTACCGATCTGCTCGATGTTGCCGTCTTTCATGACGACGATCTTATCCGACATCGTCAGCGCTTCTTCCTGATCGTGGGTAACGAAAATGAAGGTAATACCGACCTCTTCCTGAATACGCTTCAGTTCCTGCTGCATCTCTTTACGCAGCTTTGCATCCAGAGCGCTTAACGGCTCATCCAGCAGAAGCACATCCGGTTCGTTGACCAGAGCTCTGGCGATGGCAACACGCTGCTGCTGACCGCCGGAAAGCTGTGTAACATCTCTTTTCTGATACCCGTCCAGTCCTACCAGTTCCAGCATCTTGTTGACTTTCGGTTCGATCAGGTCGTTCGACATCTTCTTGATCCTTAAGCCGAAAGCGACGTTCTCATAGACGTTCAGATGCGGGAACAGCGCATATTTCTGGAAGACCGTATTGATAGGCCGCTGGTAAGCAGGCACATTCGAGATCTCTTCCCCGTTAAAAATAACCGAACCCTCATCCTGCTCCAAAAAACCGCCCAGGATCCTTAACAGGGTCGTCTTACCGCAGCCCGATGGTCCCAGCAGAGTGACAAATTCATTCTCATAGATATCCAGATTGATACCCTTCAATACCGTTTGACCATCGAAACTCTTTACAATATTTCTAAATTCAATCAACTTTTCCATAGTCAGGTCCTCCAAGTAAATATATTATAAGTTATTTTTAAAGGTTTTTATCATGATTTGGGGAATAAAAAGAAAAAGGCTCTTCTGCAGAGCCTTTCCTTGATCATGATAGGTTCCGTTTTATTTCAGCGAATCTTCGATAAAGGCCTTTACACCGCCCTTGTCGCGGTAGCCGTTCATTCTGGCGGCAACAGCTCCGTCTCTAAACAGATAGACCGTCGGGATACTCATGATTCCCAGACTTTCCGCCAGATCCATGTTCTCATCGACATTCACTTTTACAAACACTATATCAGGGTATTCCCCGGAAACTTCTTCCAGGACCGGACCCAGCATCTTGCAAGGTCCGCACCATTCCGCAAAGAAATCCACCAGGACAGTACCGTTCTTGATCAGTTCATTGTATTCTTCGGTATTAATGATTCTCATATTCCACCTCCTGTCATCCATTATCTACATCTTTTTCAGAAATGGAAGTAAAATGCTCAGGTTATTCGCTCAACAATGCCGCTGCCGCCGTATCGACGATCACAGTCACATTTTCGTGTCTCTGCAGGATGGATGCCGGACACGCAACATCGACCGGTCCTTCCACCATATCCTTGACTGCCTGGGCCTTGTTTGCTCCGGTAGCGATCAGCAGGATATTCTTCGCTTTCATGATCGTGCCGATGCCCTGGGTTACAGCCTGGGTAGGAACCTTGGTGATATCGTTGTCAAAGAAACGGCAGTTGTCTTTGATCGTAGATTCCGCAAGATCCGTTACATGCGTTCCGGAATCAAACGGCGTTCCCGGTTCATTGAAGGCAATATGTCCGTCCGAACCGATGCCCAGCAGCTGAATATCGACCGGTGAAGCGTCGATCATCTCGTCATAGGCTCTAGCCTGCGCTTCCAGATCTTCTCCCAGACCAGAAGGAATGTGAACGTTCTCTTCCCTGATATCGATATGATCAAAGAGATTTCTGTGCATGAAAGCGTAGTAGCTTTCCGGATGGGTGATCGGAAGTCCTACGTATTCATCCAGGTTGAAAGACTTGATCTCCTGATAAGATGTTCCGTTCTCCTCGTGATCGAAGACCATCCTTGCATACAGACCCAGAGGCGTCGAACCGGTTGCCAGCCCCAGTACCTTACCCGGTTTCAGGAATTCCTTCATCACTTCAAAAGCCTTATCGGAAGCTTCATCGTAATCTCTGACTTTAATCAAGGTAATCATATTATTCATCCTCTTTTCATCTCTATTATAGCCTATTTTTATCTGTTCTAGATGATCTCAAAGCTGTATCCGATCCGATATTCCTCTTTCGGAGAAAGGCGGATGTTTCCCGGTCTTTCTTCAAACGGAACATCTTCTGTGGAGTCGAGGGTATTGACCCAAGGTTCCAGACAGACAAACGGCGCATGCGGAGTCCACAGGGCGAAGATCCTGTACTGATCCGATACGTGCATGACTACTTTATTCGTTCCGTCCGTCAGTGTAAACGTCCTGCTTTCAGGTTCATTCACGATATAGGTCGGATACTGTTCAAACAGCTCGTAGGACAGATCCAGTCTTCCTCCTTCCACGTCTTCCTTTTCGAATTCGATGCAGTAGTCGCCGAAGGTTTTGTCTTTGACAAGCGGACAGTTGAAGGCAGGATGCTGGCCGAAGCCGAAAAACATGTCTTCCTCGTCTCTATTAGTGATCCTGTAGTCGATGAAGACCTGATTCTCTTTCAGGGTATACTTCACCAGCAGTTCAAAATGATACGGATACTGTGCATAGGTCGTTTCATCGTCCGCAAGTCTAAACAGCAGAGAATCCTCTGTCTGTTCCACGAATTCGAATTCGCTTCTTCTGCAGAAGCCGTGGTTGTTGACTTTACAGTCCTTTCCCTTGAAATTCAGGATTTTATCCTGCGGTGAACTCACATGCGGAAACAGGACAGGATTTCTTCCCGACCAGTAGGCGGGATCCCCATTCCACATATATTCGATGTCCTTGTCTTTTCTTCTGAAACTATGAATCTCGCAGGCGTAGGTTTCTACGCTTAATACGGCAATGTCATTTTCCAGTGTATACAGCATGTCTTCTCCTTAAAAAAAGCGGCATGATGCCGCTCTGAAATATACTATTCTACGATCTCGCCCAAAGCACTTCCCTTGATGCCGGCAGCGTTGCCTTCATCGGTATCGATGTGCATGGCCAGTGCGAAGTCGTCTCTGACTCTGACGACAGTATCGCCGAATACCAGGGATCTTGCTTCTGTCTCAACTTTAACATTGACGATGTCGCCGTTGTGTACGCCGTAGGCTTCCGCATCCGCAGGAGTCATGTGGATATGTCTCTTGGCGGCGATGACGCCCTTCTCCAGTTCGATCTCTCCCGCAGGACCGATCAGTCTGATGCCGCTTGTTCCTTCGATATCGCCTGATTCTCTGATCAGAGCTTCAACGCCCAGTGTTCTGGCATCCGTCAGCGACAGTTCGACCTGCGCTTCTTTTCTGGTTGGACCCAGAATGGAAGCCTTCAGCTCGCCTCTCGGACCGACGATCGTCAGCTTTTCTTCGCAGGCAAACTGGCCCGGCTGAGACAGATTTTTTTTCGGAGTCAGCTTATGGCCTTCGCCAAAGAGTATTTCTACCTGTTCATCGGTAACGTGGATATGACGTGCACTGATTTCAACGATAAATTTTTCCATTTTATTCTCCTTATACACCACTATTATATCATCTTCTCATACCGGCAGAAGCCTGTCTTTCCATACTTCTTTTCTTGGCGCTTTCCCGTTTATCGTAAAGCGTCTTGCCTTTGGCCAGAGCGATCTCCAGTTTGACTCTGCCGTTGGAGAAATACATCCTTAAAGGAATACAGGTATAGCCCTGAAGCTTCACCTTACCTGAGAGTTTGTCTATCTCTCTTTTATGCAGCAGAAGCTTCCTGTCTCTGGTTTCATCGTGATTGTTGTAGGTAGCTTCCTTGTACTGGGCGATATGCAGATCCTTGACGAAAGCTTCGCCATTAGAAAAAGATACATAGGCCTCTTTCATAGAAACCTTGCCCATCCTGACGGATTTGATCTCCGTTCCCAGCAGCACCATTCCCGCTTCATACCTGTCCTCGATGAAGTAGTCGTGGTAGGCTTTCTTGTTTACCGCAATATCTTTCATGTCTTCCGTTTAAAATAGTGAAATATACATTTCACTATTTTCTCGATTACTCCGTAACTCTGATGATGATCACCAGGATAAAGAAGAGGATGCCCAGTGCCATGGTCACATAGGAAATGACCTTTTCCGGTCCGCGTTCTTTGACGTTCTGGAATAGTCCCAGATCACTGTTTCCGGTAAAAGCGGACAGCGCATCCGACTTTCCGCCCTGCAGCAGAGAAATCAAAATAAGCAATACAGCTACGATCAATAACAATATTTTCATCATTCACCTCTTAGAATTCCGCTTTCGCGAGATCTACATAATTAATATCTGTCGGCGTCTCTCTGCCAAACAGAATGATCAGCACAGTAGCGACCTGCGTCTGGTCGTTCATGGATTCGACCTTGCCTTCCATGCCCGAGAACGGACCGGAAAGGATCTTGACGGAATCACCGACCGCAAAGTCGACTTCAATGCTCTTGTCGGACTGACCGATCCTTCTTAGGATCTTCTCGATCTCATCCTGCTTGACCGGGAACGGTTTTGCACCGCCGCCCGATGATCCGATAAATCCGGTAACGCCCGGCGTATTTCTTACGACATACCATGCCTCGTCCGTCATGATCATTTCAACGAACAGATAGCCCGGGAAGATGTTTTTGACGACTTCCTTGGATTTCTCGTTCTTGACTTCGATCTGTGTCTCTTCGGTAACGACGATACGGAACAGGTTGTCGGAAATGCCCATGGTCTCCAGTCGCTTTTCCAGATTGTCCTTGACACGGTTCTCATGTCCGGCATAGGTATTCACGACGTACCATTCTTTTTTGTTTGCCTGTTCTGTCATTTTACAGTACTCCCAAAGCTTTCAGCAGTGCCGAAATCACTGCCAGACATGCAGCAAAAAACAGCACAAAGAAACCGGTAAAAATGATTACCTGGACAGAATTCAGTGCCAGATCGCCCTTCTTCGGCCAGCGGATCTTAGAGATCTCTTTATAGATAGCACTCAGATTAAACCACTTCATATTGATCCTCCTACTTTGTCTCCTTATGCAGCGTGTGTTTGTTGCATTTCGGACAATACTTCTTCAATTCTATACGTCTGTTGCTGTTGCCTGGTTTTTCTGTCGTATAGTTACGGGACAGACAGACGCTGCAGGTAAGAATTACTTTCTTTTTCTCTTTCATAATTCCTCCTTACTAAGGTATATAAAAAGTTATCTCTTGATAACCTCTTATATTATTACTGAAAACCTTATAAAAGTCAATCCGGTTTTCTCTCATAAAACGCTATTTCACCGTAATGATCTTCATGAAGTTCGCGCTGCCTTCTCCGGTCGGATAGCCTGCGGACAGGATGATCTGCGAACCCGGCTTAATGCCGTAGGATTTGACGATGCCGGAAGCCAGTTCGTCGTCGTTGGTCATGTTGTTTTCGACATAGGACAGGATCGGCCTGACGCCCCAGTAGAGCTCCAGCTTGCCCTGGGTAGACTTGGTGAAGGTTACCGCGAAGATAGGTACAGGCGGACGATACTTGGAAATCCTTCTGGCTGTCGTTCCTCCCTGCGTAAAGACGACGATGGCGGCAATATCCAGAGTCAGCGTGGCATCCGCGATCGCAATACCGATGGCATCCTGAATGGTCTTGTCATTGGTCATCTTGGCATGTTCCAGTCTTTCCCTGTAATGGATGATCTGTTCCGAAGCATAGGCGATCTTGGCCATCGTATCGACAGCCTCTACCGGATATTCACCGGCAGCCGTTTCCGCTGAAAGCATAACCGCATCGGAACCGTCCAGTACAGCATTGGATACATCGGCAGCTTCCGCTCTGGTACATCTCGGATTGTTTGTCATCGAGTCCAACATGTGGGTGGCAGTGATGACGGCCTTGCCCTTCTTGTTGGCGGCTTCGATGATCTTCTTCTGATAGATCGGAACATAAGCCGTTTCAATCTCGACACCCAGGTCGCCTCTGGCAACCATGACGCCGTCCGAAGCATCCAGGATGGCATCCAGATTGTCGAAACCTTCCTGGTTTTCGATCTTGGCGATGATCTGGATCTTCGGTTTTCCCATCTGGGAAATGATCTTACGGATCGCCATGACGTCTTCCGGTCTTCTGACAAAAGATGCGGCAATGAAGTCGACATCCTGATCGCAGCCGAAACGGATATCTTCATCATCCTTTAATGAAATGAAAGGCATGGAAAGCTTGACGCCCGGGACGTTGCATCCTTTTCTGGAAGCCAGCGTGCCGTTTACTTCGACTCTGCACTTGATCTCATTTCCGTCGTTCTCCAGTACGGTAAGACGCTGCTTGCCGTCGTTCACCAGGATGAAGTCATCCTTCTTGATGTCATCGAAAAGCTCCTTGCACTGGATCGTAAAACGGTCGTGCGTTCCTTCGATGTCTTCTCTTTGTATCGTAACGATCTCACCCTTCTGATAGGTCTCGGTGCCGTTGGCAAAAGTTCCCAGTCTGATCTCCGGTCCCTTTGTATCCAGCATGATTCCCAGATTGACGCCGTTTTCTTTTTCTACTTTTCTGACTGTCTCTATCCTTTTCAGATGTTCCTCATGCGTACCATGTGAAAAGTTCAGTCTTACAATATTCAAACCTGCCTGTGCCATCTTCAGGATGGTGTTGTAGTCATCCGATGACGGACCAAGCGTAGCGATGATCTTTGTCTGTTTGTTTACCATATCATTACCTCTCTTATTCTTTAAATTCTCTGATTCTATCCAGGAATTCCTTCGCTTTCGTATAGCCGTGGAAATAGGACATCGCCAGCGCATCTTCATCCGATTCCAGTCTGCTTACTTCCTGCATCGTCGGACGGATGAGTATCACTTTTCCCTGCTTTTCCAGTTCTTCGCAGATCCCGACCTGTTTCATGTACAGTTCGCTTCTTCTGCATATGGCTTCATAGAATTTCGGATATTTCGCAAAGAGCCTGGAGAAGATGAGCTTCTGTCCATCCGTAATACGGGAATAGTTGCCTTTCTTTCTGGTCAGGATGACAACGGCCTTGTCATAGCCTTTTTCCAGTGTATGAGAGATCGGAATCGAATCGCAGATCCCCCCATCCAGATAGAGCTGTCCGTCTATTTCTACCGGAGAAACCAGACCCGGGATGGCGCAGGATGCGCAGCCGATCTTCTTGCATTTCTCGACATCCTTTGTGCTCATGTATTCGGCTTTGCCTGTTTCGATGTTCGAGACCACCATTTCCCATTCGATCGACGCATTCGCAAACTTCCCGAAGTCGAAGCCGTATTCTTCCGTATAGTCGTAGAACAGTTTATCCAGATCCACAAAACGGCGGGATTCGATCATCTGCGGAACACCGTAGAAGGACTTGAAACGATTCTTCTGGGTCACGCACTTTCGGAAATATCCCCGCTGTTTACCGATAAAAGCAAACGTATTGCATGCACCGGCACTGACCCCGCAGACATAATCAAAATCGATTCCATGATCCATGAAACAGTCTGTTACTCCGGCTGTAAATATGCCTCTCAGGCCTCCGCCTTCCAGCACCAATGCGACTTTACTCATTTTCTGTGAAACTCCCTGTTTTCCGGAAGCAGACATAATTATATCACTTTTGTCTGAGACAAAAAAGGCAACAGCCATGCTGTTACCTTACTGCAATCGCTTCGATCTCTACCAGTGCGCCTTTCGGAAGTGCCGCCACCTCAAAGCAGGCCCTGGCAGGATAATCCTTCTCAAAGAAAGAAGCGTACACCTCGTTCATATCCGCAAAATCGGACATGTGCTGAAGCAGAACGGTCGTCTTGACGATCTTGTCCATGCCGCTTCCCGCTTCTTCCAGAATAGAACGGATGTTCTCCAAGGACTGTCTGGTCTGTTCCCTGATCGATTCAGGCATTTTCCCGCTTTGCGCATCGACCGGAAGCTGTCCCGATACAAAGATCAGTTCTTCCGTCATGATCGCCTGAGAATAAGGCCCGATGGCTTCAGGAGCCATTCCCGTTTCGATTTTTCTTTTCATTATTCCAGTTCCGCCTTTCCGGTATACAGCTGATAGTATCTGCCTTTCAGTTTCAGAAGCTCCTCATGATCGCCTCTCTCGATGATCTGTCCGTGTTCCAGGACCATGATCGCATCGGCATTACGTACGGTAGAAAGCCTGTGGGCGATGACAAAGGTCGTTCTTCCTTTCATCAGTTCATCCATGCCCTTCTCAATCAGCTTCTCGGTGTGGGTATCGATGGAAGAAGTGGCTTCATCCAGGACCATGACCGGAGGATCGGCAACCGCACATCTGGCGATATTCAGCAGCTGTCTCTGCCCCTGGGAGAGGTTCGTCCCATTCGCACTCAGCATCGTCTGATAGCCGTGCGGCAGTCTTTCGATGAAGGAGGAAGCGTTACATCTTTCCGCTGCGGCGATGCATTCCTCATCCGTTGCATCCAGTCTGCCGTAACGGATATTGTCCATGATCGTACCCGAGAACAGGTTCGTATCCTGCAGGACCATGCCTACGGATCTTCTCAGGTCATCCTTACGGATCTCCTTGATCGGAATGCCGTCGAACGTGATCATGCCTTCCTCGTCTTCCACATCGTAGAAACGGTTGATCAGGTTGGTGATCGTCGTCTTGCCTGCACCGGTAGAACCGACAAAGGCGATCTTCTGGCCAGGTTTGGCATACAGCGAAATATTCTTCAGGATATCCTTGTTTTCTTCGTAACGGAAGGTAACGTTGTTCAGACGGATATCTCCTTTCAGTTCGATATACTGCGGAGGTTCGACAGGAATCTTCCAGGCCCAGCGG
This sequence comes from Erysipelotrichaceae bacterium, assembly GCA_017620435.1. Lineage (GTDB taxonomy): Bacteria > Bacillota_I > Bacilli_A > Erysipelotrichales > Erysipelotrichaceae > Colivicinus. The sequence continues at coordinate 416 of JAFZQL010000041.1, read as the reverse complement.
TCCGTCTTGTGTTCTGTTTCGATCAGCTTGTCTGTACCCTCTTCAACATTGACCAGTTCAATGATCCCGTAATCCAGTTCCGGTTCCTTATCCATCAGATCGAAGACTCTCTCCGCTCCTGCCAGCGACATCATGATGCCGTTGAACTGCTGAGACAGATTGGAGATCGGTCCGGCAAACTGTCTGACAAACAGCAGGAAAGAAGCCAGATCGCCGATCCTTAAAGAACCCTCGATACACATCTTGCCGCCCAATACGGCAACGACCGCATAGGTCACATAAGCCAGGTTGGCGTTAATCGGCAACAGCATCGATGCATAGGCGTTAGTCTTGACGGAATACTCGTAAAGCTTTTCGTTGTAGCGCAGGAAGCCTTCAATGGTTTCCTTTTCATGATTGAATACCTTGATGACCTT
>JAFZQL010000040.1 GCA_017620435.1 Erysipelotrichaceae bacterium | reverse complement strand
GTAACAGCGGCGTAATGTTTTCTTCGCCGAAATTCAGATCGATATGGATTCCGACCAGTTCGAAATCCTTCTGATAGGTATTCCGTGCCAGGAAACGGTACAGATACAGCGTATACAGCAGCAAAGAGGAATCTTTTCCACCTGAAAGACCGACGGCGATCCTGTCTCCGTTTTCGATCATCCGATACATCTGATCCGCTTTCCTGACCTGTGCCAGGATCTTCTTCATTGACATGCATTCATTATAACTCATGTTATAATTTTCCTGTATGAACAACGTTCTGTTTGTCGACAAACCGGCAGGCATCTCGTCATTCGATGTCTGCTTCAGATTAAGAAAAGTACTGCATACCAAGAAGATCGGACATACCGGCACGCTGGATCCCGGCGCTACCGGTGTGATGATCGTTCTTTTTGATAAAGCGACCAAGGCGAACCAGTTTCTGGTATCCGACAGTAAGGAATACTCTACCAGAGTGCTTCTGGGTGTAAGCACGGATACGCTGGATACAGACGGAAAGATCATTGAAGAAGGGGAATACACTGTTCCGGAAAAAGAAGAACTGGAAGCCGTTTTAAAGCGTTTTACAGGCAATCTGAAACAGGAAGTTCCGATTACCAGTGCGGTAAAAGTTGACGGAGAAAGACTCTACAGGTATCAGCAGAAAAACCTGGAAGTAGAGCTTCCGATCAGAGATATCCATGTCTATTCCATCCGTCTGGATGAGATCTATGCGGACGGCTTCTCCTTTACCTGCAAAGTTTCTTCCGGCACCTACATCAGAGCTCTGGTCAGAGATATCCTGAAAGAACTGAAGCTCATCGGAACAGTAGCGGAACTAAGAAGGATCGCCATCGGCAATATAACAATCGAAGACTGTGATCCATTAGATAATATTCTGGAAGGGGATTACAAAAGCCATGACCTGCTGGAACTATTGTCTTCCCGGTATGAAACGGTATATCTGGATGATTTAAGCGATGTCAGGAACGGGAAACCGCTGCAGCTCAACAGCCGGGCGGAAAAGATCCTGATCAGTGACGGAAAGGAAGCGGTGGCCATCTATCAGAAACAGGATGGATCATACCGCTGTGTCAGAGGCTTATGGTGAGAGAACTGGAAATTCATCAGGATCTGCCTGTCCTTAAGAAATCCGTAGCCTGTATCGGCTATTTCGATGCCGTCCATCTGGGACACAGACAGCTTCTTGACAGAACGATAAAAGAGAGTTCACTGATCGGCTGTGATCCTGCCGTGATCTGCTTTGAACCGGATCCGCTGCAGGTCATTACCGGCATTGTTCCTTCTCATATCCTGAACTACAGTCAAAGAATCGAAAAGCTGCAGGAATCAGGAATCAGGAACATCATCGTCTTCCGTTTTGATGAAGACCTGATGAAAATGGATGCGAAAGAATTCATCTGCACTTATCTGAACAGGATGAATCTATGCAGACTGATCTGCGGTTACGACTTTTCTTTCGGAAACATGGGGAAGGGCGATCCGCAGCTGCTGAGAGAGTACGGAAGCTTTGAGACGATCATCATTCCGGAATACACCTTCAAGGGCGAGAAGGTCTCTTCGACCAGGATCAAGGAAGCTCTTTTTAGAGGCGATTTCAGCCTCGCTGAGGAACTTCTGGGTTATTTGTATTATCTGGATGTCAAGGTGGTGAAATGCACAGAAAACGGTTCTATTTGGCTGACAGAAGCAATTCCGATCGACCCTGCTGCCGTTATACCGGAAGATGGTTCATATAAAGATCTTCAAGTCAAAGATCACAGACTGTTCATAAGCAGCAGCATCTCTTATGAACCGGGAGATCTTATCCGCATCAGATATCAGGATTATGAAAGAACTGTTTGAAGAAAGAGTAAAAGAATACTTCGGTGAAGACAGCTCCGGATTCTTGGAACTGCTAAAACAGCCTTGTACGCAGGGCTTTTTTCTCAATACCAGAAAAATGAATAGAGAGAAGATCCTTGATCTGATCGATTTCCCATACCGGATAAACGATTATTCTTCTGACAGTTTCTATCACGACGAAGAAAACATCGGAAAGACCAGGGCTTATGAACTGGGACTGATCTATCCGCAGGAGATCGCCGCTTCTCTCACGACGAAGCACATCGAAAAAGAAAACGTATCTGTTGTCGTAGATCTGTGCGCCGCTCCGGGCGGCAAAAGCATTAATGTTCTCAACAGACTTCCGGAAGACGTTCTGTGCATTTCCAACGATATGAATCATTCCCGCTGCCTGGCTATGGCACAGAATCTGGAACGTCTGGGTCTGGACAATACGATCGTAACGAATATGAAATGCGATCAGCTGGCACAACAGCTGGAAGAATCTGCGGATATCGTCATCCTGGATGCGCCATGTTCCGGGGAAGGTATGATCCGGAAATATCCGGAGATCCTGGACAGTTACTCGCTTGAAAGCATTAAAAAACTCTCTGCACTGCAGAAAGAGCTTCTGGAGAATGCCTGCCGGATCCTGAAAAAGGGCGGACAGCTGATCTATTCGACCTGTACGTATGCTTATGAGGAAGACGAAAATCAGATCGAAGACTTCCTGTCAAGACATGCGGACATGCGTATGGTTCCGCTGGGACAGAAAGGAAGTTCCAGACTGGAAGGAACAGTCAAGCTTTCGCCTCTAAACGGCACAGAAGGGCAGTTCTACTGCATTATGAAGAAAGACGGTAAACAGGAAGCAAAACATCTAAAAGAGCTTAAAACGGCTCAAAACAGGCTTGTAGAGGATTTTATCAGGGATAATCTTATTATCGATACCTATAATCTGTATTTACTGCATGATCAGTTCTATCTTTCCCTGAAACCTATGCCGGATCTGAAGAAAAACGTCATCCGATACGGCGTCTGTTTGGGCGAGATCAAGGGAAAAAGATTCGAACCGAACCATTCCCTATACCGGGCAAACAGCCTGATAGGGAAATACCGTTATTCCTATGAACTGAATGATGAGGAATACGACAGATTTGTTTCCGGTCAGGAGATCTTCAGCAGTCTGGACAGTCATTACTATCTATTGACATACAAGGGTGCTTCTATCGGTTTCGGGAAGTGCAGCAACGGTATCATTAAAAATAAGTATCCTAAAGGTTTAAGAAGGATGTTATAATTGTTTTTGAGGAAAAAAGTATGGAACTGAAGAAAAACGATATTGGAAACTATGTGATCAGCGAGAAGGCGTTCAAGGATATCGCAAACATCGTCTGTTCAAATATAAAGAACATTTATCCGACGAAAAAAGAGAAGGAGTTTGCGGAATGCAAACTGAACAAGAACAATGATCTGTCATTGACCATCGCTCTTCGGATTAAACAGGGTGTGGATATCGTAAAACTGTGTTCCAAGATACAGGATGAAGTTAAGGAAAGTATCCTGCTGATGACCGGTATCGAATGCAAGAGGATCGATATCGATATACAGGGGTTTGAGAATAGTAAGAAATAAAAAAAACAGCTCAATTACTGAGCTGTTTTTGATTAATCGACTAAGCTTAACAGACCATTTTCGATCTTGACATGTTTTGTTACAGTATTGTGTGCTGTTTCAGCTGTTATACTAATCGTTCCATCTTCTATATCATCCGAAGTTATTGTAAAGGTTAATACATCTCCGTCCTGCTGGATAGAAAGTCCTTCATAACTTGATGGGCTCCATGACCATGTTAATTCCGGATCATTGGTGTGAGTAGCAATAATTTTTAAAGTATGACCATCGCTGTCATATGCTGTTACAGTCAGTTTATACTCACCAATATAATAAGTACATGTATAGGTTGCATCTGGATTAGTAACAGTTTCTGACTTTCCGCTCTTGATTTCTTCATTAGTAAGATCGTTAATAACAATGAATGTTCCTTCTTTGCTGTTATCGACTTCAGTAACAAAGGATATAAAGCTATATTTATCTGCCCAACTTTGTACCTCGTCATAGCTGCTTCCTAATTCAGGTACTGTGAATGATAATTCAGCCGATTTCTCAACTTTAGCCTTATTAGAGATGATACTTCCTCTTTCATAGCCGTAATACAGTTCAACCTTTACCTTATCGCCCGGATACAGATCCAGAATCATACTGTGCTTGTTTTCTCCGACAGCGATATGCTGCGTTCTTGATTCATTGCCTGTAATCGTGATATCAGCCATGTATTTGATCGGACCGTATAGTTTCGTATAATCGAACAGACACTTTCCTTCTGCGGCTATGATCACATCACCGTTCGAATTCTTTAATGAGATGTCCTTGGTATCGGAAGCTTCTTTTAGTTTTGTTTCGTCCGGATATTTCGGCCAGGTGATAGAAAGATCGCCATGATCGCCGAGTTCAACTTTATAACCAGATGACAGATTGGCGATATCGGCTTCCGGAAGCGATACAAGTTTAACGGCATCTGATTTGATCAGACCGGTTGAGCGTAACGATTCATCCATGCCATCCGTAAATGCGGCATATGGGAATGTTCCGATAACGTGGGTAATGGATGTGACTCCGGAAGGTCTGGTCAGTTTTTCCGGCTTCTTGTCGCCGTAGTTGTATGCGGCTTCCAGGATCAGATGAGCGATATGGCCCTGCGGTCTGTCGTTGTTGTAGTAGTCTTTGGTGATATAGGACTGCTGACCGGCAACGGCTTTTTCATATCCTACCCATGTTGCTGTAGTATATTCGCTGGTAGCTGCAACGAGCCATCCGTCTTTGATCGCACCGGAAGGAATGCCGAACTGTTTTCCTGAAGTGCCGTAGTCGGTCGTACCGGTCTTGCCGTAGACGTCGTAGTCGCTGGATCTGACATAGAGATAAGTTCCGCCGAATTCCGCAACATTGGAATGCATCAGTTCGGTCGTCAGATAGGCTGCAGCTTCAGAGATGACCTGTTTTGATTCGTAGACAGGAGTAATCGGGGATTTTCCGTTGGTAAACTCGATCCTTTCGACCGTATGCGGGGTATTGTAGACACCGTAGTTCATGATGGCCGCATAGGCAGCCGCATGCATATAAGGTGTAACTTCGCAGGTAGAACCGCCGATCGCATACTGGATATTGAAATCATCCAGCGTGAAATCATAGCCTAACGATTGGGCATAGTTGACGACATATTCATAGTTCTTTTCATCCAGAACGGCTTTTAGCGTCTGAATCGCGCAGGTATTGATCGACTGTCCCAGAGCATCCTTTAATGTGACATCGCCGACATAGGTTCCGGAATCGTTGTAGACCGGGATCTGATTGATGGAATTGAGCCACATCGGCTGATCGCATAGAACGTGGTCGGTCGCCCAGCCGAGGTTTTCAAAAGCCAGGGCATAGTCCAGGATCGGTTTAATGGAAGATCCCGGCTGTTTGTACTGTTCGGTTGCGTGGTTCAGCAAAAGCTGTCCGCCTCCGGCATAGTTTCTGCCGCCGAGAATACCGACGACTTCTCCGGTAGAGTTCTTGATGCATACGGAGGCACATTCGAAGTATTCATCCGGGAAAGTCAGATAGTCTTCCGGCATGTTTCCGGCCTGAATGGCATCCATCTGTTCCTGTATGCCTTTGTTCATGTAGGTATAGATATGCATCGTCGTAGTATACGGATCAAGACCCGTAAGATCGATGACTTCGGAAATGACCGCATCGACGTAAGCCTGATAAGGTACGCCTTCGCCTTCCTTATCGGAAGCGTAAGGATCCTGCAGCAGATCTTCGACTCTGACGGATTTAGCCAGTTCGTATTCGGCTTTGGTGATATAGCCGTGATTCATCATCTGATAGAGAACCTGGGTCAGACGTTCCTGCGCGGCTTCGGTGTTGTAGAAAGGGTTATACCAGTTCGGGGCATTGATGACACCCGCAAGCAGAGCGCCTTCGACCAGATTGACTTCGGTAATATCCTTGCTGAAATAGTACTGGCAGGCTTTCTGAATGCCGCGGATGTTGTTGTCTCCGCCGAAATTCAGTTTATTGACATAGGATTCAAAGATATCCTGTTTTGATCTGTTACGTTCCAGTTCCATGGCCAGTGCGATTTCCTGCGTTTTTCTCTTGACGCCGCTGACACCGCTTCTTGCAGCCTGCTGGCCGGTTTCGTCATCGACGAAGTAGGTGTTCTTAACCAGCTGCATGGTAAAGGTAGATCCGCCCTGTTCAAAGGATCTGGCAATAATGTCTTCGATCAGAGCTTTGGTAAATCTAGGGATATCAAAACCGTTGTGTTCAAAATAACGGGAGTCTTCAATGGCGACAAAAGCGTCGACGACACAGTTCGGGATCTCTTCATATTCGACATTCTGACGGATAACGGTACCGAGGTTGGCGATCTCGTTTCCCTTGGAATCGTAAATGACAGAAGATTCTGCCTGATTGAAATCGGCTACGTTCAGGGTCGGCTTGTCTTTCAGCATCGTGCTGATCAGAAAGATTCCGGCGGCAACGCCGATGAATGCCAGGACAAGCATCATGGAGATGATGATCGCCCAGACATGTAGTTTATTGATTCTTCTTCTCGTCTTTATTCTTTTTGTCATAATTGCTCCCTACATTTCATAAACTCTGTTTAAGGTTTCCAGATAATCACATGGTTTCTGGTAGGTTTTACCGATTTCAGAACCGTTTTCAAGGATCCAGGCATAAGGAAGAGATCTTCTGTTGCCGGAATGATAGAAATCGATAAAATCCTGTGCTCTAATTAAAAAGTCTTTATTATAGTAAGTCATCCTTAAAATAATAAAAGCGATAGCCCCGTGTCTCAGCACATCAGACAGATGCCTGATCTGATGCGGATGAATCGATGAGAAAGGGAAAGAGGTCTTCGAAGTGCACTCTTTCGCTTCAAAGTCGATATACTTCCCCAAGTATATGCCGTTGTAGTCGGTCGTCGATGCGACTTTGAAGTAGGCTTCCGTGATCCTGGCAGCGCTTCTCTTCGGATAATCGACGTTGACGATGGTGATCGGCGTCGGTTTCTTGTAGATGACAGCGATATCGTTGGTGAGGTAATACCGGTTTGTCGTGTTTATGTCTTCTTCCAGAGACATGCCGCGCTTGGCTGCAGAGGTATTGGGTTTTACATAAACTTTGCTACTGTTAGGATACTTCATCGTTTCACCTAGCAATTATTATATAATAATGACATATGAAAATGCTAGTTTGCTTGATTGCGATTAGATTTTAAGTTATTATTTATGGTGGGAGAAAATATATGGAAAAGTTAAATCTTACGCCGGAAGAGATTCTCAACAAGGAATTCAACGTCGATTTCAAGGGCTATTCACCATCTGAAGTAGATACTTTTCTTGATACCGTTCTGGAAGACTACCAGATCATGGAAGAAAACGTACAGCAGCTGCTGGATACGATCAACGATCTGCAGAATCAGGTCAAGGAACTGACAACGAAGAATATCGATCTGGAAGGCAGAAAAGTCGCCTTTGATCTATCCAATACGACTTCATACAGTTCGGTAGACATTCTGAAGAGAATTTCACGTCTGGAAGAACAGATATTAAACAAATAGCATTCATTCAGTCGCTGGGAATCCAGAGGAAAGTCCATGCTCGCACATCCTGAGACGGATGTAGTGTTTATGCCAGGTGAAACGATAAGCCTGGGCAGCTTCAGGCTGACGGCTGGCGAGATTTCCTAAAGAGTGATCCATGGAAACAGCCTGTAAAAGTGTCAAAGAGACGAGTCTTGCGGAAACGTAAGAGTGGAACGTGATAAACCCCATAAGCGAGAAACCCAAAATCTGGTAGGGGAACCTGCAATAGTGAAATGAAACGATTTGCGGGGCCGTTGTGCAGATAAATGACTGTCAGTACAGAACATGGCTTATTCAATGCTATTTAGAAAGACCTGCGGGTCTTTTTGTTTATGCTATGACTTGAAAATAATTCTTGTCGAGTTATAATTATTATTGTGGTAGAATAGATTTATGAATTTACCGAACAAACTAACTTTATTCAGAATATTTCTGGTTCCGGTCCTTTGTCTGGTCTGGCTGTTTCCTTATGAAGAAGCAGGCATCGAGATCGGCTTTTTTACATTCGGCAATATTACTTTATCTTATCTGAATCTGATCGTGCTGGGCATATTCGCACTGGCTTCGATCACGGATTATCTGGATGGAAATATCGCCAGAAAGAAAAACATGGTCACGACTTTCGGCAAGTTTGCCGATCCGATCGCGGATAAGCTGCTGGTCAACATGATGCTTCTGATCCTGTCATATAAGCATATGATCCCGCTGGTCTGCTGCATCATGATGATCTTAAGAGATATTGTCGTTGACGGCTGCAGGATGATCGCTGCACAGAAAGGCGTTGTCGTATCGGCAGGTATTCTGGGAAAACTGAAAACCGCCCTGCAGATGATTACGATCATCGTCATCCTGCTGAATAATCTGCCTTTTGAACTGTGGTATCTGCCTGTAGATGAGATCCTGATCTGGTTTACTTCTTTCATATCCGTAGCCGGAGGATACTCGTATTTCATGCAGGTTAGAGATTATATTTTTGAATCCATGTAGGAATCGGCCTGAATTCCGGGAATAATGGATTAGGAGGAATATATGGCAAAAAAAGAAGAGAATACTGAAATTGAAGTAACTGACAGCAGGAAGGAACAGCTGCTGAATGAAGCGCTAAAAACGATCGAGAAGCAGTACGGCAAGGGTTCGATCATGAAACTTGGCGAACATGCTTTTGTGGATGTGGATGCGATTTCGACCGGTTCGCTGGCAATCGACTATGCTTTGGGCGTAGGCGGTCTGCCTAGAGGCAGAATCATCGAGATCTACGGTCCGGAATCCTCAGGCAAGACCACGCTGGCTTTGCAATGTATCGCGGAATGTCAGAAGGGCGGCGGAAAAGCTGCGTTCATCGATGCGGAACATGCGATCGATCCTAGATATGCCAAGGCTTTGGGCGTCGATGTCGACGAACTGATCCTGTCCCAGCCGGATTCCGGCGAACAGGCTCTGGAGATCGCCGAAGTGCTGATCAAATCCGGAGCGATCGATCTGATCGTCATCGACTCCGTTGCGGCTCTTGTCCCGCAGGCTGAACTGGATGGAGAAATGGGCGATTCCAATATCGGTCTCCATGCCCGTCTAATGTCGAAAGCCATGCGTAAACTGGCCGGCGCGATGAATGCCAACGGCTGTACGACGATCTTCATTAACCAGCTAAGAGAAAAAGTAGGTGTTATGTTCGGCAATCCGGAAACAACGACCGGCGGCCGTGCACTGAAATTCTATGCGACGATACGTCTGGAAGTCAGGAAATCCGAAGCGATCAAGGACGGCCAGGAGGTAATCGGCAACAAGGTCAACGTCAAGGTCGCCAAAAACAAGGTCGCTCCGCCATTCAAGACCTGTCAGGTTGAGATCTACTACGGAGAAGGGATTTCCCATCTCTCTGAGATCGTCAATCTGGGCGTCGACATGGGCATCATCGAGAAATCGGGTTCCTGGTATTCCTACAACGGTGAAAAGATCGGCCAGGGTACGGATGCGGTAAGAGCCTATCTGCAGGCCAATCCGGACATCGACGAGAAGATCACTGCCCAGATCAAAGAAGCAATGTACAAGAAAAACGAGGACTGAACCTCGTTTTTTTCTTTCTTAAGTTCTGATTTGACTGTTTAATATTGTGAAAATCAGGCGGATATTGTACAATTGTAAAGGATTTTATCCACTATAGTATTAATAAATGGAGGTATATACATATGAAAATTGATGTACTTTCCATTTTTATCGGATTAGTTGCTGGGGCGCTGTTAGTATTGCTGGCATACTCACTGATGGGTAAAAATGCTAAGAAAGAAGCCCAGAAAGTCTTGGACGAAGCGAATAATCAGGCTAAGAATACGGTTAAACAGGCAGTTCTGGATGGAAAAACACAGGTTTATGATCTGAAACTGCAGGCTGAAAAAGAAATCAAAGAAAAAAAGAGTGAGATCCTGGAGC
>JAFZQL010000039.1 GCA_017620435.1 Erysipelotrichaceae bacterium | reverse complement strand
CCGCCGTATCCGTGTCCTTCCTCATCATAAGGATCGTTCCATACCCGTACTCTGATATGGGTAATGCCGCTTTCCGCCAGGATCTGAAAAAGATCCGCTTCTTTTCCGTCATAGTCGTAGAACTTTACGCCGCTTTCTTCCAGAGAAAGAACACTGCTCACATCCATGCCCATGATAAAACCGTCATCAAGACCTTCGATCTTCCGTACATAGAGAGAATCAGAGGAGCTTACCTTCTCAACTGCTGTTTTTCCTAAACAGGAACACAGCGGCAGAAGAAGGGTAAGGACAAGCAGGATTTTCATGATCTTTTTCATATCAATACCTCACTTTTATTTTAATATTTAAGTTAGAATAAAAGATAGAGAAATCGAGGATAATTATATGAGCATTACTAGAAGCGCAGGTATCCTGCTGCCGATCTCGTCCCTGCCGTCGAATTACGGCATCGGAACGCTTGGAAAAGAGGCTTACCGTTTTGTGGACTTCCTGGTCAAGGCAAACCAGTCCTACTGGCAGGTGCTTCCTGTGGGTCATACCAGCTACGGCGATTCGCCATACCAGTCATTCTCATCCTTTGCCGGGAATCCGTATTTCATTGATCTTGATCTTCTGGAAGAAGACGGTCTGATCAGCAAAGAAGACCTGAAGAAAATCAAAGTCCATGATCCGGTCTATGTCGACTACGGCGATCTGTATGTGAACCGTTATCCGCTGCTGTACAAGGCTTTCCTGAAGGGGAGAGAGAAGTATCCGGAAGAATTTGAAGAGTTTGTCAAAGAGAATGAAAACTGGCTTCCGGATTACGCTTTATTCATGGCGGTAAAGAAATATTTCGGCATGAAGTCGTGGCTGGAATGGGAAGACGACGATATCCGTCTAAGAAAAAAAGAAGCGCTGGAGCACTATACGGTAATGCTGGAAGAGGATATCCGTTTCTATGAATTCCTGCAGTTTCTCTTCTACCGGCAGTTTATGGATCTTAAGGCGTATGCCAACAAAAACGGGATCAGGATCATCGGGGATCTGCCGATCTATATTGCGATGGATTCTTGCGAGGTGTGGGCTGACAGCAGGCAGTTCCAGCTCAACGAGAAAACGAAACAGCCAAAGGAGGTGGCAGGTGTACCGCCTGATTATTTCTCCAAAAACGGACAGCTCTGGGGCAATCCGCTCTACGACTGGAAATACATGAAGTCGACAGGATACAAGTGGTGGTTGGAACGTGTGGAAGGCGCTAGCAAGTACTTCGATGTGATCCGTATCGATCATTTTAGAGGTTTCGAGGATTACTGGGCTGTTCCATATAGCGAGAAGACAGCCAGAAACGGACGCTGGGTCAAAGGACCTTCGACGGATTTCATTACCGTATTAAGGGACTGGTTCAGCAATATTCAGTTCATTGCGGAAGATCTGGGCGTAATATCGGAAGAAGTGGTAAAACTGCTGCAGGTATCCGGTTTTCCGGGTATGAGAGTTCTGGAATTCGGTATGAATCCTGACGGATCGAGTTCTCACGCTCCGCATCATCATACGGAAAACAGTATCTGTTATATATCTACGCATGACAACGTTCCGATCATGGGATGGCTAAATAAAGTCAAAAAGAAAGATCTGAAGTATGCGAAAGCGTATTACGGTCTGAATGAAGAAGAAGGATACAACTACGGTTTTATCAGAGGAGGAATGGCTTCGGTCGCATGTCTGTTTGTCGGTCAGATGCAGGACTATCTGGGTCTGGGAGAAGAAGCGACGATGAATGTCCCGGGCACCCTGAACAACTGGAGATGGCGTCTCAAGAGAGGCCAGCTCAACGGCAGACTGGCGAAAAAGATCGCCGATATTACCCATGTCTACAACAGAGGCAGAAAAGTCTGAAATCGCTTGAAATAGACAGGGAATCATGTTATATTGATTAGGCATTGTTGCTGAGTTGGAAAGCTTCTCCGGCTTCCGGCACGGTTACAATCATAAAGAGAAAAAAGGAGAAAAACATGCTTACAAAAGAAGAAAAGGCTAAGATCGTTAAAGATTATGCCAGATTCGAAGGCGATACCGGTTCTGTAGAAGTTCAGGTCGCACTGCTTACCGCCACGATCAACAAACTGACTGTACACATGCAGCAGAACAAGAAAGACTTCCATTCCAACAGAGGTCTGCTGATGATGGTAGGAAAGAGAAAGAGCCTCTTAGAGTATCTGAAGAACAACGATGTCAACAGATACAGAGATCTGGTTGCCAGACTGGGCTTAAGAAAATAAGCATCGAAAACAAGCAGGGAAACCTGCTTTTTTCTTTGAAAATTCAGTGAACCGCTGTTTATTATTTTGTGTTATGATAAATATAGTAAACGGAGGTTCATTTATTATGGCACAAAGACTGAAGGATGAATCAAGACAGGCAATTATCAATTCAGCCAAGGAAGAATTCCTGGAAAAAGGCTATAAAAACGCTTCAATGCGCAACATCGCCAAGAAAGCGAACATGACGGTAGGTAACCTTTACCGCTATTTTCCAAGCAAGGAAGACATCAACCGGCTGATCGTAGGCGATACCTTAAATGAAATCAACGAAATCATCCGAAACATCACATCCGACAGCGTTTCAATGGAAACAAGAGTCTTTAATATCAAGGCTGATGTGAATGAACTGAGTGATGTCATGAACCAGCTTGCGGACAGGCTTGTGGATGTTTATCAGAAACATAAAATAGAATTCAATATCCTGATGATGAATTCAGGTGTCAACAAGGAACTGATCGAATGGTTTTCGAGAGCCATCAATTCCCTAATCGACCAGCATTTTCCGATCGAAGGTTTTTCCAATGAAAAAACGATCCTTTCACGCAGCTATGCGATCTCTATCTTTGCGGGAATGCGGGAAATATTCCGCAGGACGACCATCGAACAGGATCATCTGAAGATACTAGTCAAGACTTATCTGAATTCCTATATCGTCATGCTGGACAGCGATATCAGAAAGTTGGTGAAGTAAATGAGTTTCATTTCATTCCGCAACGTATCAAAGATCTATCAGATGGGTGAAGTAGAAATCAAGGCCCTGGATGACATGTCTTTTGATATTGAAAAAGGCGAATTCGTAACGATACTCGGCGCTTCCGGTGCCGGAAAGACGACGGTCCTGAACATCCTCGGCGGCATGGATACCGTCACGGACGGACATGTGATCGTCGATGAAGAAGATATTGCCGGATACAATCAGAAAAAGCTGTGCGAATACCGCAGAAACGACATCGGCTTCGTGTTCCAGTTCTACAACCTGGTACAGAATCTGACCGCGAAAGAAAACGTAGAACTCGCTTTACAGATCTGCAAGTTCCCTCTGGATCCCGTAAAGATGCTGAAACTGGTCGGACTTCAGGATCGGATGAACAACTTCCCGTCTCAGCTTTCCGGCGGCGAACAGCAACGTGTCGCGATCGCCCGTGCGGTAGCGAAGAATCCGAAACTCCTTTTGTGTGATGAACCGACCGGAGCCCTTGACTACAAGACCGGGAAACAGGTCCTGAAAGTGCTTCAGGACATGTGTTTTGAAGAAAGAATGACTGTCGTGATCGTTACCCACAACAGCGCTCTGGCGGATATGGGCAACAAGGTGATCCATATCCGTTCCGGAAAGGTAGAATCCATCCGGATCAATGAGAACCCGAAGAATATAGAGGACATAGAATACTGATGTTTCAGATCGACACTTATAGACTAATCAGAAAAACGATAAAACGCTTTTTATCTTTGACTTTGATCGTTCTGATCGGGGTTGCTTTTATGATGGGTCTGATGTCGAATCCTTACATCATGCGTCGCAGTGTAGACCGTTTCGACGACAAATATCATCTGCAGGATCTGCAGCTGTATTCCGCCTACGGTTTCTGTACCGAAGATCTGATAGCATTAAGAGAATCAGATACGATAGACCGGCTTTTCGCTTCCAAGACCGTCGACGTCTACTGTACCAGACAGGACGGCAACGAGTTTGTCGCAAGAGTTACGGAACTGGGAAGAAGCGTGAATCAGATCGAACTGAGCGCCGGACGGATGCCAAAAAAGGCGGACGAATGCGTGCTTCTGATCAACAGTATCGGCGCAAACAACTATTCACTTGGGGAAGAGTTCACGCTCTGGCTGGATGACGACATCCATGAATATCTGAAAAACGACCATTATACCGTCGTCGGATTCGTCAAATCCCCGGAATACATCTGCAACGTTTTCGGAACTTCCAATCTGAAGAATCAGGAACTGAACATGGTCCTGTATGTTCCGAATGTCAATTTCGTATTCAAATACTTTACGACTCTGTATATGACGGTCAAAGATGCGGATACTTATCTTTCCTATACAAAGGAATATGAGGACTTCATCGATGAAAAGAGTACAGATATCGCCGATATTGCTTTTGTTCAGCAGAACTATCTGAAGGAACAGATCAAGGAAGAGGCGGAAGAGGAACTGAACAAGGCGACCGAAGAATTCGAAGAGAAAAAAGCCGAAGGACAGGCTGAGCTGGATGAAGCGGCCCAGAAGCTGAATGACGCCAATATTCTGATCGTCAACTATGAAGCGGAACTGGATATGCTGAATATGCTGATCAGCAGGCTCAAGGCTACGGTCAAAGAAGACGACGTGAACGATGTTTCGCAGCAGGCGGAAGATTTCGCCATATCCCACGGAATTGATCCTGCCGTTCTTTACAGCGCAGATGTCCGGGAATATGCCAAGGCTGCTCTGGATGAAGCACAGGATACTTACAACAGTCTGAATTATCAGGTCAAAAAAGCCCGTCAGGAATATGAAGAAGGACTTAAAGAATACAAGGAAGGCGTTCTCACCTTCAACGATGAGATCGCCAAGGCGGAAGCGGAACTAAGAAAGGCAAGACAGGATATCGACGATCTGCCGAAAGCCGGCTGGACGCTTCTGGACAGGGAAGGTCATTATTCCAGCTACATGTACGAGAGCACCTGTAAACAGATGGCCGCTATCGGCTATGCCATGCCGCTGCTGTTTTTCCTGGTTGCCGCCCTGGTCTGTCTGACGACCATGACCAGACTTGTCGATGAACAAAGAGGCCAGATCGGCATCTATGCTGCCCTTGGTTTTAGTAGAAGACAGATTATCGGGAAGTATGTCACTTACGCCTTCCTGGCTGTAGCGATCGGCGGAATCCTGGGCATCCTGCTGGGACAGACCATTTTTCCGACTGTCATCTATAAAACCTGGCGTCTGATGTACGATCTTCCGGAAATGGAACTGTCTTATCCGATTCCTTACGTAGCCGTGTGTCTGCTGTCTTTTTTAGGCCTGATGTGCGGCGTAACGGCCTATGTTGTATCGATGACCCTGAAAGATGTTCCGGCTTCCCTGATGCGTCCAAAAGCGCCTAAAAACGCCAAAGAGATCCTGCTGGAAAAGATCCCTTTCATCTGGGAAAGACTCTCCTTTACCTCGAAGATCACAGCCAGAAATCTTTTCCGTTACAAGTCCCGTTTCCTGATGACCGTGATCGGCGTAGCAGGATGTACGGCTTTACTGGTCCTGGGATGGGGGATCAAGGATTCCATTTCCGATGTTATTGATATCCAGTTCGGCGAGATCTTCGGCTATGACTATCAGATCTCTCTGGAAAACGACCACCATCTGGAAGAGAACCTGGAAATCCTGGAAAAAGATTTGAACAATGAAACAGTAGTTCCGTTCATGTCCTATACCGGCAAACTGTATTTCAACAGCAGAAACGATACTGCTTCAATCATTGTCATGGAACCGCGGAATGCCTTTGTGACCATGGATTTACGAAGTGCAGACAAGAAAACGCCGATAAAACTGAACAACGAAGGGATCGTCGTATCCCAGAAATTCGCCAGAAACAACGGGATCAAGAAAGGCGACATGGTCATTCTGGAATCAATGAACGGCATCAAAGCTGAGGTACAGGTCAATGAGATCTGCGAGATGTACTTCCAGCACTATATCTTCATGTCGGAGGCCATGTATCAGACTATGTTTGAAGAAGATGTCAAGAATACCTATATCGCCGTGAAAACAAACGATCAGGACAGTCTGATGAAAGACTGTAAGCAGCTCAACGACTTTCTATCAGTTGTTGACTTTTCTGCCATGATCGACACATTCCAGACGATGATCAATGCACTGGATCTGATCATCGCAGTCATCATCATCACTTCCGGTTCTCTGGCTTTTGTCGTACTGGCCAATCTGACCCAGGTCAACATCTCGGAAAGAGTCAGGGAGATCGCCACTTTGAAGGTTCTTGGTTTCAATGAACATGAAGTAAATCTGTATATCTTCAAGGAGATCCTGCTGCTGACTCTGATCGGGGGCATCCTGGGGCTTCCTTTGGGTGTGCTGGAACATCATTTTGTGATGAATGTCATAAACATGGAAATGGTCATGTTCGGGATGAACATTTCTGTTCTGTCTTTTACCTATGCCTTCCTGATAACCTTTGTATTCACCGGCATCGTCCTGTTCTTTATGCGCAGACCGCTGGAACAGATCAATATGGTAGAATCATTAAAGAGTGTAGAATAATGCTTCAGATCAACGGAATCAAGCTGAAAATCGATGAAGATGAGTCGAAACTGAAAGAAAAGATCGAAAAGAAACTGCACACCAGGGTGAAGTCTTTTGAAATACGCAGAAAATCGCTGGATGCCCGCAAGGAACCGGTCTACGTCTACAGTGTCCTCGTAGAAACAGATCATGAAGAGAAATACCTGGGCAAGGATATCGTCAGGTATGATCCTGTCGATCTGAAAGCCGAATACCGGCCAAGAAATCAGGTCTGCATCATCGCCGGATACGGGCCAAGCGGCATTTTCGCGGCTTACCGGCTGATCGAAGCGGGATACAGAGTCATTGTTTTCGAAAAAGGAAAAAGGATCTTAGAAAGGCAGAAGGATGTTGAACGTTTCTTCCGGGAGGGAATACTGGATGAGAACTCCAACGTACAGTTCGGCGAGGGAGGAGCGGGGACTTTTTCCGATGCCAAGCTGACCACCAGGATCAAGGACCCTTACATCGATTACATTCTCGATGTTTTTGTACAACACGGCGCAGATCCAAAGATCCGTTATGAGCCTCATGCCCATATCGGAACGGATGAGATCAGAAAGATCATCGAAAGGATCACGGACAGGCTGATGGAAAAGGGATGTGAATTCCATTTTTCCGAACCGGTCAAAGATCTGATCCTGGATGAATCCCGCAGGGTAACGGGTATCGTGACGGATCAGGGAGAATATCGATGCGATCATTTTCTTTCCGGGATCGGTCACAGCGCCTATGAAACGATACGGATGTTCTGCGACAGAGGCATTTATATCGAAAAGAAAGATATTGCCCTAGGTTTCAGAGTCGAACATCCCCAGAGTCTCATCGATGCCAGGCAGACAGGCAGCAGAGTCAAGGAAGCGAACGAATATTTCCTGCGATACAAGGGAGAGAAAGGCGTCTATTCCTTCTGCATGTGTCCGGGAGGCATCGTGATCCCTGCCATGTCGGAAAAACGTACCATCGTCACCAATGGCATGTCCTACGCCGCCAGGGATTCGGGAAACGCCAACAGCGCGATCCTGATCCAGATCCGCAAGGAAGAATTCGAAGACGGCTATGCTTATCTCCATGAGATCGAAAGAATGGCCTACGATCATTCCGGTTCTTTTAAGGCACTTTCGCAGAATGTCGCTGATTTCATGAACGGCAGGCTGGAGCCTCTGATCAGAGAATCTACCTATCCGCTGGGAACAGTTCTTTATGATTTCAACCGGTTCTTTCAAGAAGAAGACCTGCGGATCGTAAAGGATGCTCTAAAAGACTTCGACCGCAAGATCCCGGGATTCATTCAAGAGGGGATCATGATCGGTCCGGAGACCCGTTCTTCCTGCCCGGTCAGGATCAAGAGAAACGAAGCTTTTGAATCGGTCAATACACCTGGCCTTTACCCGATGGGCGAAGGAGCGGGATACGGCGGCGGGATCATGTCCTGCGCGCTGGATGGCATACGGATCGCAAATGCGATACTATGGAAATATGAACAGATATCAGGAAACTGACAGGACCTCCTATTCGCTGGGAATGTCGCTGACGATAGAACTGCTGAAGCAGCACCCCGAGAAAATCAGGAATATTTTACTATCCAAGAAAGCGGTAAAGAACAGCCAGCTGGATCTTCTTCTGGATCTATGCAGGAACAACGGGATCACTCCTGTTTATGACGATCAGCTGATCGAAAAACTCTCGGTGAAAGAGAACTGCTACTGCATCGGTGTTTTTGAAAAGTATTCAGAAGAAGCAAGAGAAGGAAATCATCTGGTCCTTTACGGTTTTAACGATTTCGGCGAACTGGGAACCGTATTTAGAACTGCCGTTTCTTTCGATTTCAAGGACATCATCCTGATCAGCAGCGACCTGGATCACTTCGATCCGCGCTGTATCCGGGCTTCCATGGGTTCTTTCTTCCATTGCCGTATCAGTTCCTACCCGGATCTTTCCGCCTATCTGAAAGACTATCCTTCCCGACATCTTTTTCCGTTTGTATCGGAAAGCGATAAAGAACTTTCCGATCTGGTACTGAAGGAGCCGTATTCTCTGATGATCTCCCAGGACTACTGCGGGCTGGATGATCGGAAAGAAGATGGCTATTACATCGATCATAAAAAACAGAAAGAGATCTCTCTTTCTGTACGTTCTTCCATTATTCTGGCTCATGCCTATTATCTGAATCTTAAGCGGTAGGTGCACCTTCTGCACAAGGGTGAACTGACGATATGTGCCTTGAATTCCTGCACATATTTTTTATATTCCGGGGAACCGACGATATGCGCAAAGCTGTTTTCTTCCAGCGAACCGATCGCATTGTGGGCTTTCGGGTCCAGACAGCAAAGTGTCACTTTCGAATCGACCGTGATCCCCAGCATGTCCAGCACGCCGTGGCATGTTCCGGTATCGCCGATCACAGGATCATCTATCTGCGGCCAGCGGAATAGTTCTTCGAAATATACATAGACGTTTTTCTTGAGCTGATAGGAATTCTGTTTTGATGTGATCTCAAAGGAATATCTCTCTTTCAAACTGTTCAGATAGTTGTTCAGTTTTAAATCAAGATGTTTAAGATCGTAGAAACGCAGTTCGATCGATACGTCTTCGTTTTCTTCCAGCAGATGATCGATCGTCGTGAAATAAGCTGGAGAGATATCCAGATCGCTGATACTGTGCAATGAAATTGAAAGCTTTCTAAGACATGGATGTTTCAGCAGATCGGGATACTTATCCAGGAGCGTACCGTTGGTCACCAGCTGCAGATTCATTTCATTGTCATCCAGAATCTCAAGGATCTTCTCGAAATCGGGATGCAGCAAAGGTTCGCCCAGAATATGCAGATAAATATAGCTGCAGAAAGGCTTGATCTGTCTGATGTAGTCTTCGATTTTGTCAAGAGACATAAAGCTGTGTCCTTTTTCATAAGTACAGAAAGGGCAGTTCAGATTACAGGCATCCGTGATTTCCAGATAGATCCTCTTCATGACATCATTTTACTATGGATAAGATTGTAAAAATGCGTCATTTACGCTAAAATTGATACGAATGAGGGAGTAGCTTGCGTAGTATTACGTGTCAAGCCAACAATCTCGGCTTTATGCCTGGTTTGCCTTAAAAAGCGAGACTCATGTATGGCTTTGTGTTGTGCATGGGAATATTCGTTCAATGTCTCATGCATATGCATGGGTTTTCTTTTTAAAGAAAGGATTTATATGGAAAAACATTATTTACAAGATGCTGCTGAAGTGTTGAAGCAGGTCAATTCCACCGTTAACGGATTAAGTTCTGCGGAAGCAGCGAAAAGACTTGCGGAAAACGGCAAGAACAAGCTTCAGGAAGCGGAAAAGACCCCGTTGTTTAAACGGTTCATTAATTCGATCTCCGACCCGATGATCATCATGCTGCTGGCAGCGGCTGCCATACAGGCTGTCGTAAACGTCCTGCAGATGGAAGGCGGCTTCCGTTTCTCGGAATTCGCCGATGTTATCGTCATCATGGCTGTCGTAACCATCAATACGATCATGTCTCTGATCCAGGAATCCAAGGCGGAAGGCGCCATGGAAGCGCTGATGCAGATGACGGCTTCGACATCCAAAGTATTAAGAGACGGGAAAGTCGAGATCGTCAAATCGGAAGATGTCGTTGTGGGCGATGTCATCGTGTTTGAAGCGGGCGATACCGTACCGGCGGACTGCCGTATCCTGGAATCGCATTCCCTGAAAGCGGAAGAGGCTGCCCTGACGGGCGAATCCGTTCCGGTAAACAAGATCATCGACGTTCTGATGTGCCAGGACGATAAAGAAGATATTACGCTCGGCGATAGGAAAAATATGCTTTATAACGGTTCTACTGTCGTCTACGGCAGAGGCAGAGCCGTTGTCGTAGCCTGCGGCATGGATACGGAGATGGGCAAGATCGCCGATGCTTTGAACAAGTCGGAAAAAGAACTGACGCCGCTGCAGAAGAAGATGGGAGAACTCTCCACATTCCTGACCAAACTGGTCATCTGGATCTGTGTCATCGTATTTGCCGTCGGCGTGATCGAAACGGTTCTTGTATCGAAAGAAAAGTTCTCGCTTGCAATGCTGGGAAATGCCACTCTGGATACCTTCATTGCGGCTATCGCGCTGGCAGTTGCAGCGATTCCGGAAGGACTTCCTGCCGTTGTAACGATCATTCTTTCCATCGGCGTTTCTGCCATGGCAAAGCGTCAGGCTCTGATCAGAAAACTGACAGCCGTAGAAACACTTGGATGTACCAATATCATCTGTTCCGACAAGACCGGAACGCTGACCCAGAACAAGATGACGGTCGTGGATGAATTCACGGCCGACAAGATGCTGCTGGCCAAGGCAATGGCTCTGTGTTCGGATGCCGAAATCGGCATCGGCGAGACATCCGCAACCGGTGAACCGACCGAATGTGCACTGGTCAATTACGCCAACAGTCTGAACATGCCGAAATACGAGCTGGAAGACAGTCAGCCAAGAAAAGCCGAGGCTCCGTTTGATTCTAACCGTAAGATGATGTCTACCATCCATCCTGATACGTACGGCTACGTTCAGTACACCAAAGGCGCCCTGGATGTCATGCTGCACAGATGCACGGGATATCTTTCGGAAAAGGGCGAGATCCCTATCACCACTGAACTGAAAGAAGAGATCCTCAACAAAAACAAAGAATTCGCTTCAAAGGCGCTGCGCGTATTGTGCGCCGCTTATAGAAGATATGATAATCTGCCGAAATCGGATGATCCGGAAGATCTGGAGCACGATCTGGTATTCATCGGCATCGTCGGCATGATCGACCCTTGCCGTCCGGAAGTCTACGATGCGATCAAGGAATGCCGTTCAGCCGGCATCAGACCGATCATGATTACGGGAGACCACAAGGATACTGCTGTCGCCATC
Organism: Erysipelotrichaceae bacterium; assembly: GCA_017620435.1. Lineage (GTDB taxonomy): Bacteria > Bacillota_I > Bacilli_A > Erysipelotrichales > Erysipelotrichaceae > Colivicinus. Next base: position 1,778 of record JAFZQL010000039.1, on the reverse strand, counting down.
GGCAAGGATCTGGGCATTATTACCGATGAGGAACAGGCCATCGAAGGCCATGAACTGGATCAGTATTCCGAAGAAGACATGCTGGATGTCGTTACGAAGTACTCCGTCTATGCCAGAGTACAGCCGGAACACAAGACGAAGATCGTCAATGCCTGGAAGGCCAGAGGCATGGTTACGGCCATGACCGGAGACGGCGTCAACGATGCGCCTTCGATCAAGGCTGCAGATATCGGTATCGGCATGGGCATTACCGGAACGGATGTAACGAAATCCGTTGCGGATATGGTCCTGGCGGATGACAACTTCGCTACTATCGTCAATGCGGTAGAAGAGGGAAGAAAGATCTACGACAATGTCTGCAAGGTCATTCAGTTCCAGCTCTCTACAAATCTGTGTGAAGTTATCATCATGTTTGTGGCATCACTGCTGAACTTTACGATCCTGACGCCTGTTCATTTGCTGTGGATCAACATGGTCACGGACTCGCTGCCTGGACTGGCTCTGGGCATGGAAAAGGCGGAAGGCGACGTCATGCAGAGGAAACCGCGTAATTCTTCTGACGGCATCTTCGCCAACGGCGCCGGTGTAGACATGGTATGGCAGGGCATTTACCTTGCAATCATCGAACTGGCCGCCTACTTCATCGGTCTGTATCTGGAAAGAGGTACGATCAAAGGCTTCTTTGGCGCTCCGGACTGCGTCAATGCGATCGCCATGGCCTTCCTGACCGTCAACTTCGCCGAGATCGCCTGTGCCATCAACATGCGTTCCCAGACCAAATCGATCTTCTCCGGCTCAATGATGAAAAACTTCAACTGGTGGCTCTTTGGTGCGATTATCATTACTGTACTGATTACCTTGGCTGCGATCTATATTCCTGGCCTTTGCACGGTATTCGGTCTGCATCCGGGAACCTTTGAGTTCAAGGAGCTGCTGATCTGCGTCGGTCTGGCGCTGTCAACCTTCCCGGTATTTGAACTGGGCAAGGCCATCCGCAGATCTGCTAAATAATAGAATAAGCCATGCATCCGCATGGCTTTTTTATTCTTCTTCTTTTTTATTGAAATAGAGATTCAGGTGTTCCTCGTTATACAGACTCAGCAGGAAGTTTTCCTTTGCCTGGGGATACTTGTGATAGATGGAATGTAGAAGTTCCTTGATCTCCTGTCTTTGCGTATAGCCGTCGTTTGGACAGCCTGATCTGATGACAGGGATCTCCAGCTGTCTGCAGGTTTTGGCTATCTCCGATTCAAAAGACAGACAGAAAGGACGGATAAAGGTCGTTTCTGAATGATCCAGATACATTTTCGGATCAAAGGTGGCGACTCTTCCTCCGTAGATCATATTCATAAATAGCGTCTCGATCGCATCGTCCGCATGGTGGGCAAAAGCCACCTTGTTGCATCCGGATTCCTTCGCCTTGCGGATCACCGCACCTTTCTTCAAAGTCGAACACAGGGAACAGTCTATCCTGTCCTTGTGCAGATTGAGTTCCAGAATATCCCTGATCTTTGATTCTTCGCACTGTATTTCGATATCGTACTGTCTGAACCATTGTAACAGCGGCGTAATGTTTTCTTCGCCGAAATTCAGATCGATATGGATTACGACCAGTTCGAAATCCTTCTGATAGGTATTCCGTGCCAGGAAACGGTACAGATACAGCGTATACAGCAGCAAGGAGGAGTCCTTTCCTCCCGAAAGACCGACAGCGATCCTGTCTCCGTTCTCGATCATCTGATACATCTGATCCGCTTTCCTGACCTGTGCCAGGATCT
>JAFZQL010000038.1 GCA_017620435.1 Erysipelotrichaceae bacterium | reverse complement strand
TTCTCATTCGTGATAGGATTAAACCCTTCCTTCATAACATCCGTGTAATAGACACCTATTCCTCTTTTCTGCCATGATGGGAGATCATTGTAATTGATCCCTCTTTGAAACAGGAGTTCGTTCTTGTAGGATACGGATTTGCCTTCCATTTCACCGGTAGCCTCTTCCTGAGAGAGCCCTTCTTTTCTGAGCGTCCAGTATGCCCAGGCATTCAGGGAATTGCGATGCGAGTCTTCCTGTCTCCATGCGAAATAATCCATTACTTTGTCTGTGTTTGGAAGCGGTACAACACGACAGTCAAATGTCGCCTTCTGTCCTAAAGCCAGTGAAAAGAACGCACTTGCTTCTCCTGCCAACGTCGTGTTGATCTTTCTGACTTTTCTGCCGAAAGACTGTTCATCCTTGTGAAACAGCAAGGATATCTCATCGCTTTCTGTATATCCGTAAACGATGTTGAATCCGCTGTCAGTCATTAACGATTTGACAGTATTGACCATCAGATCTCTGAACCTGATATCAAACGGGGCTTCAAATTTGCAGACCTCTTTTGTCAGTCTTGTAAAGGATCTGCCGTCAAGTCTGGCGACTATGTACATATCAGGAAGAATATACTGATCCAGTGATTCTTCATATACTCTCATCTGTGAATCAAAATCATCAAATTTCATCTTTCCACTCCTCTATCCTAAATTCATCATTCTCCAAAGTCACATAATACAGTTCATCAAATCCTTCGTCATAGGATGGTATTTCGAGCCTGCTGTAGGTGGCAAGAATGGCTTTATCAGGCACTCTTGATTTGCCTTCCCTGAGACCGTTTCTGCGCATACAGTCAGCGATCTTGGCGGCAAAATAATAACCGGTAACTTTATATCCGTTTTCCTTAGCCACCGGGATATATCTTTGCCTGTCAGACTTTGTCGGGTTGGTATTGTCTATCACAAAGTTTGTTCCATCTTTAAGACATTCTGCTATGACGTTCATTTCCTTGTTTCTTGTATGAAGCTCATCCAGACTGATGTGCATATAATTTTGAAAAAACGCATTGTAAAAAGTTGACTTTCCACTTCCCTGGAGACCGATAAGCACAACTGCGTTTTTGCTGTTTTCTGTTGACATGATTCTGTTACCTGCAAAATTTCCTGACAGCCACGTATTATGACCGCCAGGAAAACAATTATAATCTTGGATCCACCGGTTCGCTTTCCAGAGCAAGGACCGCAAATGCACACTCATGCACCTTGTATAACGGTTCTTTCTTAACAAAGCGGTATAGCGATTCCATACCTAAAGAGAATTCTCTTTCAGCCAGTGATCTCTTTCTGCCCAAAAATCTCTTCTTCAGTCTTTCAAGATGTTCAGGTTCAAGATATTCTGGACCATAGATGATCCGCAGATATTCTCTGCCTCTGCATTTTACTGCCGGCTGTAAAAGCCTGCCGTTTTCTCTGGCGATATAGGTCTCCGGTTTTATGACCATTCCCTCCCCTCCTGAAGAAGTAAGATCCAGCCACCACCTGATACCGTTGCTGATGCTTTCTTCATCCTCAGTATCAACACAGATATAATCGGTCGCCATGAACACCGGATCGATACCAGTCATATACTTCATGATCGTTTCCATATGCCATACGTGTTTCTGGTCTGAATAGACCTTCCCTTCCGTTGCCAGAAGATGGAACGGGGCTATACGGATATCGTCAACGTTTTCTACTTTCCAGCAGTATTCTCTGTAAGCATCAATGTACCTTTCGATATCTTCCTTCTTAGAAGAGAACTTATCTAACAAAGCTTTCGGATCGACGTTCTGTCCGGTAGTAAGTTCACTTACATTGAAAGCGTTGTTAGGACGCGTGCAGACTCTCTTTAAGGCTTCTACAGCGTGATCCAGACTGTCGATGCCTGCATATCCGGTCGGTGCGTACTGGCTCCGTAAGAGCCCCTGGGCTTTCTCGGACCATGGCATGAGTTCACAGTCCAGACATACCCAATCGGTTTCATAGTCTTTCCAGAATCCCGTCTTGTTAAGGACGTCGCCAAGTCTGTCAAGCAGTTGCTTTTCGATGTTGTTTTCATCAAAGAACTTCCTGCCGGTCCTGGTATAAATGATCCCCCGGCTTTCATCGTTGATTCCGAAACGATCTTTTGCAGTACTGTTATCTTTACATAAGACGATGACCGCTCTTGAACCCATGTGCTTCTTTTCACACACGACGTTTTTTACGCCTCTTTTGCGGTAATATTCGAAAGCCTGCGTAGGATATTCCAGATATCCTTCCTCAGAACTTGTTTCGCATGGTGACATCGTCGGAGGCAGATAGATCAGCCAGTGAGGATCAGCCGCAAATCGCGACATGATCTCAAGAGCTGCTGCTGCGTTGTTTTCGTGGATATCAATCGAAGGAAGCAGTTCGGTAGTGATATGCATCTTGCGGTTATAATCCTGAGCAAGAAGCACGTCATTCATATCTTCCTCTTTCTTTTCTTCAAGAGGTTTTATCGGTTCATAGTACTGCTTAAGCGCATCTGCTTCTACGATCTCTCTTTCCGGATAACGGAAGGCGCTCAGCTTGCCGCCGAACACACAGCCGGTATCGATGCAGTACGTTCCGTTTACCGCCTTTACTTCGGTGTTTGCGATATGGCCGTAGACGATCGCTGCCCTGCCTCTGTAATCAGAAGCCCAATCAAGTCTTACAGGCAAGCCATAAGTATCGACTTCGCCGGTCGTTTCTCCATACAGGCAGAAATCTCTTACCTTCATCGATGCCCTGCCGATGTATTCCTGCTTGATGCCGGCGTGGGAGATGACGAGTTTGCCATCATCAAGTACATAATGACTGATCAGAGAATCAAGAAATTTGGATACTTCTTTTTTGAATTCCTCGCCTTCTGCTTCCAGTTCACCGATCGTTTTATCGATGCCGTGAGTGATCTTGATCTCTTTGCCAATCAGGTACTTGAACAGTTTTACGTCATGATTGCCCGGTACAGCTAAAGCATTGCCTTCCTTGACCATTTCCATGACAAGCTTCAATACTTCAGCGTTCTTCGGCCCACGGTCACAGAAGTCACCCAGGAAAGCGGCTTTTCGGCCTTCGGGATGCATGTATCCGTGTTCCGATCTTACATATCCAAGCTTCTCCAGCAGCATGACCAGTTCATCATAACAGCCATGGATATCGCCGATGATATCGAATGGTCCGTGTTCGTCTTTTCTGTCATTCCACAGTTTGGTTCTGATGACTTCTACATTGTTAAGCTGTTCCAGGGAATTGATGACATAGACGAATCTGAAACCGTCTTTCTTCAGGTACTTGATCGCCCTTTTTACTTCACGGCAGTGATTGGATATCACTCTTGGCGGCAGGTTTCTTTCAGGCCTTAGTCTGTTTCTTTCCTGCAGCAGTTCCTCAGGAAGATCGAGTACGATCGCTACAGCATGAACATTCTGCTTCTTTGCCAGGGCAACGATCTCCGCTCTTGCTTCCTTCTGGATGTTGGTGGCGTCGATGACTGTCAGCTTCATGTTGTTGAGCCTTTTGTTTGCGGCATAGAAAAGCAGATCGAATGCTTCTTTTGAGATCGCCTGATCGTTTTCGTTGTCGGTGATCATGGCACGGAAAAAGTCAGAAGAGAGCACTTCCGTCGGTTTGAAATATCTGTTTGCGAATTGTGTTTTTCCTGAAGAAGTGGCGCCTACCATGGCAACCAGGCATACTTCAGGAATACTGATCTCATATTTATTCATTTCTGGTGAATACTCCCATCTGCGTCGGTGATCCTAGATTAGTATCGT
>JAFZQL010000037.1 GCA_017620435.1 Erysipelotrichaceae bacterium | reverse complement strand
TCTGACCGGTCTTGACCGGGAAGACATGGTTTTACTGATGTATACGATGGATGGCACAGTCAGAGAGATGCTGTTCATTCTTCCGTATGATGAAAAGCTTGCCAGATGGGTAGGCGGCAGAATGTCCAAAGAAGAAGCTTCACAGATCTCCGGGATCGAAGATGTGGAAGACATTTCCGATCTGGACGACATCGTTGCTTCCATCCTGAACAGAAGCAGAAGAGACAGCACGTTCCGCTTCTGTTTCGATTTCTGGCACTACAATATGGATCAGGCACCGACACAGGCCCATATCTATGCCGAAAAACTCAAAGAGAAGTATCCGTATCTGATCACAAAAGACATCTATCCTGTTCTGACGCATCTGCGTCTGGTAAAGGATGAATATGAGATATCCTGTATCCGGAATGCGATCCATACGACAAATCTGGGCATTCAGCAGATGATGAGAGCGTCCCGTCCGGGCATCTATGAGATGCAGATGGAAGCGGTGTTCGATTTTGTGCTGAAACAGTCTTTATGCAGGGACACGGCTTTTAAGACGATAGCCGCCAGCGGCAAGCGGGCTACGATCCTTCACTACAGCGACAACGATCAGCTGATGGCGGACGGTGAGCTCTTCCTTTGCGACCTGGGTGCAACCTGCAGTCACTACAATGCGGATATTTCCAGAACCTTCCCGGTAAACAGGACATTTACGCCAAGACAAAGAGAGATCTATGAGATCGTTCTGCATGCCCAGAAGATCGTCGAAGAAAATGCCAGACCGGGTGTCAAGATGAGAGATCTGAATCAGATGGTGATCGATTACTACAAAGAAGAACTGCCGAAGCACGGCCTGAATGAAGAGGTATCGGAATACTATTTCCATTCCTGCGGCCATCATCTCGGTCTGGATACCCACGACTGCGACGGAGGTCTTGGTGCCGTACTGGAGGCAGGCAACGTCATTACCAATGAACCGGGGCTTTATATTTCCGAAGAAGGCATCGGCATCAGGATCGAAGACGACCTGCTGATTACCGAAGAGGGTGCGGAAGTACTCTCAAAAGAGATCATAAAAGATCCGGATGAAATTGAAGCGTACATGAAAGGACAGCATTAGCTGTCCTTTTTAATTCTGTTTCTGATAACGCAGGAAACATTCATGGAAGAATAGATCAAAGAAGAAGGTCAGGCCGTAGTTGTTGTAGACGTTACGGGAAGAGACGATATTCCGGGAACTGACATTCAGCTTTCTGCTGAGATAGTAGATAAAGGAATAGGTATTCTCGAAGAATGTCGTTTTGTTGATGGTGATCAGACATTTCCTGGCTTTGATATCCTGCAGCTGCTTATCGATTACCAGAGCGAAATTTCCGGTTACGGAACATACGATCAGCAGATCGTTTTCTTTCAGACTGTTCAGCAGAGAAATGTTGCTGCTGGCACTGGTCAGTATTCTAATCAGTTTACCGGTCGTCAGGATCTGCTGCTGAAATAGTTTGCAGGCGGAAGAAGAGTCTTCTGCCGTAAGAATGACGATATGATCCGCTTTTGTGAACATTTCCGCCAGCCGGAAGAAATCGTTTGAACAGCTGGATTCCTTGATATCCGCCAGCATCTCGCTGATGCTTTCCAGGATGAAGTTCTGGTATTCCGCATGATCGGTATAATCGACAAAACCGTTCTCGTGGCTCAGGACTTCATCAAGTCCTTTTTTCAGCTGCGTGTAGCTTTCATAACCGATGTTCTTGATAAACCTCTGAACACTGCTTCTGGAGAGAAAACACTCTTCCGCTACCGTATAGATACTGGTATTCTTGATCTCATCCAGATGATCCAGAAAATACCGGGCAATGATAAAATCCGTATCATTTTCATTGTTCTGATTCAGTATGGACAGCAGAGAAGTCAAAAGATTAAAACTCTGAATATTGCGTTCTATATGATCTGATTGTTCTGTTTTCACAATGAAATTTTATCATTTTGGATCAAATGGTGTCAAAAACTGATACCAGAGAATATCTTCTGTAGCAAAACATGAAACCCCGCATATGTTAGCGTTTTCATATAATTAAAGTATAGAAAAGGAGACTTTCATGAAGCACAACAACAACCCTGTATTCCCTGAAGGTTTTCTCTGGGGCGCATCCTCTGCCGCCTGGCAGGTGGAAGGCGCTACGCTGGAAGACGGCAGAACGCAGGCGATCATCGACCTGAATTCTCAGACCAAGAAACCTTTTGCGGACAACTCTATTGCTGCGGATCATTATCATCACTACAAGGAAGATGTTGCCTTGATGAAGGAATGCGGCTTCACCAGCTACCGTTTCGGTATTTCCTGGTCAAGAGTCATTCCTGCTGCCGACCGTAAAGTCAATCCGAAGGGCATCGAGTTCTACAACAATCTGATCAATGAACTCAAAGCCGCAGGTATTGAACCGATCGTCACGATCTATCACTATGACATGCCTTGCTGGGTAGATGAAAAGTACGGAGGCTAGCACGACAGAGCGATCATCGATGAATTCGATTACTATTGCAGAGTGCTGTTTGAGAACTTCGGCGACAGAGTCAAGTACTGGCTGTCCATCAACGAACAGAACATGCAGATCGTCTACGGCAAGTGGCTGGGCGTTGCAACAGGGCTGACCGATGAAGAATGGGAAGTCAAGAAATGGCAGATCAACCACATCATGAATCTCTGCCACGCCAAGGCTGTCATCGCCTGCCATGAACTGGTGGAAGGCGGCAAGATCGGTCTTGTTCCGGGCTATGTTCCGATCTATCCGAAATCATGCAAGCCGGAGGATCAGATCGCTGCCATGAACGCGGAAGAGCTGACCGAGAAGATCTGGGACGACCTCTATGCC
>JAFZQL010000036.1 GCA_017620435.1 Erysipelotrichaceae bacterium | reverse complement strand
ATGATTGGCATAGATGCCGATTAGAAAGATCGGAATGCGGTTGAGACAGATATAGCTCCAGTCATCCACATGCCCATTCAGCAGAAAGATGAACAGCAGCCACAGCGCAATGACAGACACAGTAAATAATCCCTTGGATCTGGCTCTTCTGAAGCACATATAATATACCGGGAAAAACAGATACAGCAGCACGATGGTAAAACCGAACCAGAGATACATGTTCAGTTTGCCGGTGAAGTAATAGAAACCGGTAATGGCTTTGATCGCATGGATCGGATCATCCAGATTGACGATCAGAAAAGCGATACCTGCAATAATGGACGGGACCAGAACGCGTTTGCATCTCCGGATGAAGAACTCTTGATAGGAAGAACAGTTCTTCCAGGAATTGACCAGACCCATTCCCGACAGAAACAGGAAGATATCGACACCGACATCACCATAATGACGGACTGCATTCTCGATCTCATACAGGCCCGGAACATCGGCAAAAACGGCTTTCCAGCCGTGAAAGGCATAGATAAGAAGAGCAGCAAAGCCAAAAAGTGCTTTGCGGTTCCTGTTTATGATATTCTTTGGTTCCACTTCTTTATTATTAAAATCTATTTTTGACAAATACGGTACCTGAAGGTAATCTAGAAGATGTGATAAAGAAGAAAGATTCCAGGTATTATCTGATCTACAGTCTGCTTTTTGTGGCGATGAGCCTGATCGTTTTCAGTTATTTCTATCTGAATGGAAAGACGCTGATCTCGCATGGGGACGGCATCCGTCAGCACTATAAAGTCATGCTGTATTTTGCGGACTATCTCAAAGAGATCGTAAGAAATCTGTTTACGGAGCATAAGCTGATCATTCCGCAATGGGATTTCAATATCGGAGAAGGTTCGGATATTCTCGCTTCGCTGCATTACTATGCGATCAACGATCCGTTTACTTTTCCAGTCGTTTTTGTCCCGGAAAAATATGTCTATCTGTATTTCGAATTCGTAGCCATCCTGAAGATGTATCTGTCAGGGCTGGTTTTCATACGTCTCTGTCTGTACACGGGAAAGAAGAACATTTATGCGGTCCTTTCCGGCAGCATGATCTATGTGTTTTGCTACTGGGTGCTTCTGAATGTGAGCAGGCATACGTTCTTCCTGACGCCGATCCTGTGTCTGCCGCTGGTCATCCTGGGCGTAGAGAAGGTCATCAGGGAAGACAAACCGAAACTGTTCCTGTGGTCTGTCTTTCTTTCGGCAATCAGCCAGATCTACTTCTTCTATATGATCGTGCTTCTTACGGTCGTCTATGTGGCGATCCGGGCACTGACGCTGTACAAGACGGAGATAAGAAAAATGCTGCAGCTGGTAGGAAAGCTGCTGCTTCCGGCAGTGCTGGCGGTCGGCATGGCAGCCATCGTCGTCGCACCGATGATCTATGTGCTCATCAGCAATGGCCGTATCGGCGTCGATTATGCGCTGCATCCGCTCTATGAGCGATTCTTCTATGACAGGCTGTTCACCATCCTTCTGGCAGACGATCATCCGGATTCCCTGTGTATCGGACTGGCTGCGCCGGTGATCCTTTCGCTGATCCTGGCATTCAAAAACATCAGAAAGAATCCGTTCCTTGCCACCATCAATGTGACAGTCATCGTGTTCGTGCTGTTCCCGGTATTCGGCAAGATCTTCAACGGATTCGGCTATGTGAATAACCGCTGGAGCTTTGCGATTGCGCTGGTTGCCGCTTATACGTTCGTCTGTGAATATGATGAATTCGATAGCGAAAAGAAACTGCTGCTGATCGCGGTCCCGGTGTTCATACTTGGCGGCATGGTTTCCGCCTGGTCGCGGACGCTCAGGGTCATCGTGCCTTGCGTGATCGCCCTGGCATATACCTGCTGCCTGTTCCTGAAATCGAAGTACCGTGAAACACTGCTGCTTCTTCTGATCGTCGCGAATCTCTGCTTCAATGCGGATAACGTGTACTCGCAGCGCGGCAGCGACAAGCGCGCTTCTTCCAGCATCAGCGTGTCTCAGGCGCAGAATGTGGTGCAGGAAAACGAAGCCTATGAACTGAAACAGTATCTCAAGGAAAACGGGATCGATGAACACATCAAGTATTCCGGCAGTTCCCTGAATGACAACGTCTCGATGCTGAATGACCTGTCCAGCACCAACTACTATTTCTCGCTGGCGAATCCGTACATCGCATCAATGAGAGACAAACTGGGCATCACGGAATACTCGATGTACCGTTTCTACAGTCTCGATCAGAGAGGTACTTTACTGACTTTGGGCAATGTCCGTTACTACCTGACGCCGGAAGGCTATGACGATCTTCTGCCTTACGGCTATGCCTATGTAAAGAATTTGAACGGCTATGATCTCTATGAAGATACGAACGCTCTACCTCTGGGTTATACCTATGAGAAGGCGATCTCCTATGAGAAATGGAACGCTATGGATCCGGTGCTGAAGGAAGAAGCCATGACTCGGGCGATCGTCATCGATGACGGGAACGACGAGGTGGAACTGCCTTGTACGGAACTGGATTATGCGGTCTCTTATGGCGAAGGAGTCGAAGCCGCGGATTACGGATGGAATGTCACGGAAGACAAAGCAAGCGTCGTTCTTTCGTTCGAGGGAAAAGAAAACTGCGACTACTATCTGTCGATCGGCGGTCTGAACTACTGGGACGGCAGAAACTATTTCGATGAAACGCTGGCGGATGTCGAGATCACGGTCAGGGCAGACGGCATCGAAAGGGACATCGAGTATCATACCAATGAATATGAATTCTACAACGGACGCCATGAGTATGTCGCTTATCTGGGCTATTACGAGGATGGT
>JAFZQL010000035.1 GCA_017620435.1 Erysipelotrichaceae bacterium | reverse complement strand
TCGCAGCGATCCTGCGCATGAAGGCTTCCGTAGATGCCAGTACTTCATTGATCTGGTCGTCGTCCTTGTTTGCCAGAGGTTTAAACAGGGCGGCTCTTGTGGCATCTCCAATCCCCATTTTCATCAACGCGATACAGGAAAGGAAATTGGATACGGATGTTAAAATGCCGTGATATGCCGAACCGTAATTCGCCAGGATCAGTCTTGGAAGGATCAGACCGCAGGCGAGTTTGATCAGTTCAGTCGACAATCCGTAAACAATATTCTTTGCGGCCTTTTTTGTTCTGCTTGCCATAAAAGAATTATATACCTTTCTTTTTTGTTTTAAAAACCAGGTCTTTGCCGATACAGTACAGCATCGGCAGCAGGATTCCGGATAATGAATAGATCAGCCACCAGACGTTTTCTTCTCCTTTGTAGTCCGGAACGCAAGACAGGAAATACGCCGGATCTCCGGTAACGGCCAGTCTCAGCAGGATGGCCGGCTTGAAGCAGATGATATGCAGCAGCAGTACGGTATAACTGTTTCTTCCCAGATAAAGAAGAATTTTTTTCAATCTGTCTGTCTCGGTGATCCGTCTTGCTGTTTCGTAGCAAAGCATCCATCCCGCCAGAGCACTGATCAGCAGAAACAGCGGATCCTGGTATCTGTTTTTCACCAGACTCACGGATAAGCCCCTTCTCTGCAGGATAAAAAACAGGATCAGAGGCAGCGGGATAGCGGCAGTACGGATACGGATATCGTCACACTGCAGAAGATCCTTTTTTTCTCTCAGGATGACGCCCAGATGGAAAAGGCTGTAGTAAGAAAGAATTCTGGACATGCCGTAAGGAAGGATCCCTCTTGCGTTCAGATAGAAACCGGCACAAAGCAGAATCAGGGAGATAAATGTCTGCAGATGTCGGTTTTCTGCTTTAAGAATACGGATCAGAAAGTCGACAATGCAGTACAGCAGTGAAATGATGAACAGATCCTTTATAAACCAAATGCCCTGTATCAGTTCATTGTCCCCTCTAAACAGCAGACCTTTGACGATATTGATCAGGATCTCCTTTCCGCTCCAGTAGCCGGTCAACGCAAGTCCCGATACATCGGAAGAAAAAGCCGAACGTAAGGAATAGAAACCGATGCCGATCAAGAGGTTGTGAAGCAGAGAAAGAACGGCATTGTAGAGAAAATAAGGAAAACACAGGAATCTGATTTTCTTCCATAAATAAATGAATAAACTCTTCACGTCTGACGCATATCCGGGTTTATAGACGTATCCCGAAGCAATAAAAAAGACAGATACGTGAAAGAAATTTATAAAAGGACTGTACGGAAAACCCGCATGTCCGGCGACGATCAGGATAATTCCTAAAGCCTTGATCAGATCTATTTCTTCAAATCTCTCTTTTTTCATTTTGCCGATGTATGTTCCTTCAGTTTCAGATACCGGTATTTCAGTTCATCTCTGCATCTTCTGATGAAGCCTTTTCTTGTTTCTTTACGGAAAGGATCTTTCTTTTCAAAGTTCAGGGTGAAACCGTTGCGGGACATGAATTCCTGCAGCTGATCCGAGACTTTTGTACGGTCGTTCAGGAATGCGAGATAGTCCTTCTCCACATCGGAAAAATCCTGTTTCACAGCATTATCATAGATCTTCTCCAGGAAGCCTTCCGGCAGATCCCCTTCCGCTTCAGAAAGCAGACAGATGTGATATTCTCTGCCACTGATCTTCAGCACATACCGGTTAGTATCGGACGGTTCCAGCCCTAGAAAACACTCCAGATCGCTTCTGCATTCCGAAACGATTGTAATCTCACCTTCATTCTCCAGAATGACGTTCTTCGAGAACAGACGGAGTGTATTCTTGAAATCTTCCAAAGAATCAAAACCTGCGATCCCCTTCGTATCTGTCTCGACAGTCTGATCCGTTTCAAGAGCATCGATCCTCTTCATAAAATCAGGACCAAGCAGGACCGTCAGATCGTGATCCGTTTCTTTCCTGTCCTGAGAACTGTGGACCCGGAAATTACCTCCGGTCCATTTCCGGTAAAGCCATTTCTTGTCGTAGATCCTTGCATTTACCGTTTCGGATCCGTTGTATGTTTTTCTCTGTTCAAAAACCGGATCGGGGTCTTCTACAACGATCACATAGAAAAGCCCTTTTCCGACATAACGGGATTTCTCCCTGACATCTGCTGTTTTTGTGCCATAGAAGGCTTTCAGATCCTTTAAAAAGTTCTTTTCGCTCCAGCGGATATAGAAAGTCTTACGAATCGAAAAAGAAGCTCCCAGGTCATTCAGGATCTTTTCTCTACAGAAAAACGCCTTGTTCCAGATCAGGAAAAGATAGTATTCCTTATTCATGCGTCTTTCTCTTTCTTATGATCAGTATTACGGCAGCAGCAGCGATACCGCAGAGCGATATCAGAGCTCCCTGTTTCAGCATCGGTGTACGGTACTCAAAAACGATCTCATGGCTGCCCTCATCCAGATCCAGTGCCATATAGGCGATGTTGGCCCTGATGATATCCGCTTTCTTTCCATCCACGTAGGCACTCCATCCCTCGGAATACGGAATACTCAGCAGCAGATACTTTCTTTCCCTCAGATCGATGGTCCCGGAAAAAGCGTCCCTCGCAAAATGTACGTTCTTTAATACATCCTTCTGCAACGCATCCAGATCGTTTCCGTACTCCTGCATATCGGAAGTATAGAGACTGATGGAATCATAGGTATAGGAGCCCTTGTTCTGGAAGCGGATGACAAAATGATCTATAGGAAAATCACAGAAACCCAGACGGATCACGAAGTCTTTCCTGCCGTTGTAGTAACGGTCATCATGCGTATAGATATCGATCTTCTTCTCGCTGCCGTCCGGCAGAACGACATAGATGTCGGAATTCGTCTTTTTATCGCTGATCCAGGAACGGTTATCGTCATAGACCAGACCCTTGAATTCCAGATATACTTCAAGATTCCGGATCTCATTGAAACGGATCTGCGTTTCGGCATCCTGTTTCTTGGTTTTGATCTTGCCTTCCTGTACGGCGACATCGTCGTTTTCTTCCCAGACGTAATCCACTGTAACGGTTGAAGATACCGCTTCATACGGATCATCAGGTGTCCGATCGATCACGAGAGCTTTTGCCATCATATCCTGTCTGTCGATCACGGAATACTCTTTCCATTCCTCGTAAGAGATGGCATTCTCATAGGTATAGCCGAAAGGCAAGGCGTATTCATTGCGGTATAAATCATAGTGCTCCGTTGATCTGTCGTAGACAAAACCGTAAGGAAGCTGACCCTGATCGCCTTTCTGGGTTACGTAGTATCTGACATTGGCCAGCGAGTACAGCAGCGCTCTCTGTCCGTATTCGTTGAACTTCTGCAGTAGATACTCGTCTATTTCCATTTCGTTCCTGTATTCGGAAATGAACGGATTGCCCAGACTCCAGTAATAGTCGGTAGAATGTGTCTGGAACAAAACGGCGGCATTCTGCGTCAGACAGTTGCCGGAATAACGGTAAAAGTCTTCGTCACTGATGTTTTCACTGATCTCATAGGCTTCGGAGGTCCTGAAGATCTCTCTGTCCTGTTCATAAGTGGTAGCTGTGTTGGAGTAGTTGGTTCCTCTTTCTGAATACTGGTGGTCGGCATTAAAGGCAATGCACAGGATGATCAGAAGCAGCAGGATAGTCTGTCTGATGTTTTCCTTTAACGGCAGGAAATACATTCCGAGGAAAAGGAAACAGAAGAACAGCGGGATCAGGATCGACGTGTTTGCGCCTAAAGCAGCCAGAATAGCCGTACACAGGATGATGAAGATCCCAAGCAGTTTCCGGTATCGGGATACTTCTTCCCATTGGAAAGCCATGTTGAATGCCACCAGCAGAGACAGGGCGAAGCACCATTTGTTGGAAATATAGGAGAATCCGTTCATGACCTGTCCGAATACCGGGAAAAGGACCATGAGGATGCCCAGAATATTGAAGACATTCAGCAGCAGGTTCTCTTTCAGTTTCCGGAAACTGATCATCAGGAACAGAATGGCCGGGCTGGCATAACCCATGCACAGCCAGTATTCTCTGCCGGTCGAAAAGAACATCGAAGGGATCTTTTTATAGTAGTTCAAAGGATAGATCAGGTGTTTTCCGAATTCGATCGACATCCTGCTGTCCTTCAGGAAGACATAGACGACCGGGACGAAGATGAAAGCGCCCAGGCAGATGCCCAATACCGCATAGCAGAAAATGATCATTACTTTTGTGACGATACGCTTCACGTCCTTCCGGTACTCGAACAGCAGGACCAGAATGGAATAGATCGCTGTCAGGATCGCGATATTGTAGAAGAAATAGAAATTGCTGATGCAGCTCAGGAATACCGCAACCACGAAGATCAGCGGTTTTCCTTCATGTATGATCTTATCTGCACCGATCAGGATCAAAGGCAGATACATCATCGGGTTCAGGAAATAGATATGTCTTACGGAATTGAACAGCGCCCAGAAGCAGAATACATAAGTCAGCGTTCCTGCCAGGATGCCGTTTCTGTTCTTAAGACCGTGGCTGAAACAGAAGCAGGAGAAAAAGATTCCTGACAGGTACAGTCTCAGCACAACGCCCAGATGATAGAAAATGTAGATGTGTTCCTTTCTGACAAAAACAGAAAGAAAAGCGATCGGATCGCCAATGACGTAGTAATGAAAGGTTCCCAGGATATCTCCGCCTTCACCGATACTGAAATCATACTGCGGAAGGATCAGTCTGTGTTCTTTCCATAAGGCGGTAAAGACGCTTCTCAGGTATTCGGAATAATAGAGATAGGCCTTGTAGTGCTGGGACCATCCGTCGCCGTCATAAATAAATGATTTTCCGGTACTGTAATACGTAAAAAACACGGCGGCACAGCACAGAGCGAAAACCAGCGTATAAAGCAGAAAATACCCTTTTCTTTTTTCTTTCATAGATGTTTATCCTATCAGTTCTGCGGAATCTTTGTTTGTTTCGGAAATGATGAAATGCGGTCTGTTCTTTGTTTCCATGTAGATCTTGCCGACATACTGTCCGATGATACCCAGGCAAAGCAGCTGAATGCCTCCCATAAACAGGATGACACAGATCAGCGTAGCCCATCCCTGAACGGCATCGCCATAGAAAATATATTTTACGATGATGAAGATCAGGTAAAGGAAAGCCAGGAAAGTCGTGACGATCCCCATGAGTGTGGCTACATCCAGCGGGGCATTCGAGAAATTGACGATACCGTCTATGGCATATTTTACCAGACCCCAGAAACTCCATGAGGTCGTTCCGGCCACTCTGTCGACGTTTTCATATTCGATCCAGCAGGTCTTGAATCCGACCCAGCTGAAGATCCCCTTGGAAAAACGGTTGTATTCCGACATGGAGATGATGGCATCCGCCATGTTTCTGCTCATCAGTCTATAGTCTCCTGCTCCGTCTACCATACGTGCATCGGAGATCCTGTTGATGATCTCGTAGAATCTTCTCGAGAACCAGGTCCTTATCCTGGAATCGCCGGTTCTGTCGGTTCTTCTGCAGGCGGCACAGTCGTAGTCGCCGCTGCGGAGCGCTTCCAACATCCTTTTGATCAGAACCGGAGGGTGCTGAAGATCGGCATCGATAAAACCGATGTAGTCTCCTCTGGCGTTGCACAGTCCGGCATACATTGCCGCTTCCTTGCCAAAGTTCCTGGAAAAGGACAGGTAGATGACATGTCTGTCTTTTTTTGCCAGATCTTTCATGACGGAAAGGGTATGATCTTTTGATCCGTCGTTCACCAGCAGGAGTTCATAGTCTTCTTCGATTTCTTTCAATACCTTTGTTGCTTCTTTATAAAACAGCGGAAGTGCTTCCTCTTCATTAAAACACGGGACAATGAGAGACAACAGTTTCTTTTCTTTTTTCATTTGCTTAACCTCATATATATTCTATACTTTTATTCAAAAATAAAAAACTGCAGGGATCTGATGAACCTGCGGTCGATGTCTTTTATGATCTACAGAATAAAAAGAACTACAGTTCTCTGTAGTTCTCCTTGTACCATCTGACGAATCGTTCCAGTCCTTCTTTTAAAGGAGTATCCGGATGAAAACCGTAGTCATTCTGCAGGGCAGAAGTATCCGCGTATGTCGCAACGACATCCCCCAGCTGCATCTCTACGAGTTCCAGGTATTCCTGAATATCGTAATCGGCAGGAAGCAGCTGGTTTTCGATCAGCGTTTCGCTTAATGTGCTGACGAATTCCAGCAGGTTCTCAGGATGGGAATTGCCGATGTTGTAAAGGCTGTATTCCCGAAGCGGTCCTTTTTCCATGATCCTGAGTATGCCTTCTACAATATCGTCGATATAAGTAAAATCTCTCTGACACTTGCCATAGTTGAATATCCTGATCTTCTCTCCTTTTAAGAGTTTTTCCGTAAAAGAGAAGTAGGCCATGTCCGGTCTTCCCGCCGGACCGTAGACCGTAAAGAATCTGAGTCCGGTCATCGGGATATGATACAGATGGGAATAGGTATAAGCCAGCAGTTCATCGCTCTTCTTGGTTGCGGCATATAGAGAAACGGGCTGATCCGTTCTGTCTTTTGTAGAGAAAGGAACGGAATCGCTGTTGCCGTAGACGCTGCTGCTGGAAGCGTAGATGAAATGAGAGACAGGATGATTCCTGATGGCTTCCAGAAGATTGTAGAAGCCGATGATATTGGATGAGATATAGACATCCGGATGATCGATCGAATAACGTACGCCTGCCTGGGCTGCCAGATTGACTACGATATCAAAATCGTTCTCCTGAAAGAGTTTATTGATAAAGCTTTTATCGGAGATGTCTCCCTGAATGAAAGTAAAGTCTTTCTTCAGCCCTTCCAGTTCACTTAAACGGGACCGTTTCAAAGCGACGCTGTAGTAGTCGTTCATGTTGTCGATGCCGATGATAGAGGCATCGCTTTCCATTAAAAGTCTCTTGCACAGACTCGCACCGATAAATCCGGATGAACCGGTAATCAGGATCTTCTTCTTGTTTCGCATACCATTATCATACAATAATCCTGTTATGATTCGCAACAGAATGATTCTATTTATTGAATTATTCTGTCGTTATTGGTAACATAATGACGAGGTGTTGACTATGAACAGGATCAAAACGGAAATACTCGCAAGTGTGATCAGAAACAAAAGAGAGAAACTGAATCTGTCGCAGAACGACCTGGCTTTCAGAACCGGCATAAACCGGGCTATGATCTCCAGGATCGAGAACGGTTCTTATATGCCTTCGATACAGCAGCTGGAAGATCTGCAGGAAGTGCTTGATTTTTCCTTTGAGGAATTAAGAGAAAAGAAAGAGCCGGGGACAAAGCCTCTTCTGATCAGCAGAAAGATCGCCGTAGCCGGAACCGGATACGTCGGGATGTCCATTGCCGTGCTGCTGGCGCAGCACAACCGTGTCAGAGCGCTCGACATCATTGAAGAAAAAGTACGGATGATCAATGAGAGAAAGGCTCCGATCCAGGACGACTATCTGGAAGACTACCTGGCAAACAGGGAACTTGATCTGGAAGCGACGGTGGACGGCAGATATGCCTATGAAGATGCCGACTATGTCGTCGTAGCGGCACCTACTAATTACGATCCGCAGAAGAACTACTTCGATACCAGTGCGGTGGAAGCGGTCATCGACCTGGTCAGAGAATACAACAGGAACGCCTATATCATCATCAAATCCACGATCCCGGTAGGCTATACCGAAAGGATCAGAAAAGAAAAGAAAGATGAACGTATCCTCTTTTCTCCGGAATTCTTAAGAGAATCCAAGGCGCTCTATGACAATCTCTATCCTTCAAGGATCATTGTCGGAACGGACACGGAGAATGAAGAGAATGTCAGGGCGGCTGAAGAATTTGCCTCCTTGCTGAAACAGGGCGCCATTAAGGAAGAGATACCGACTCTGGTCATCGGCATGACGGAAGCGGAGGCCGTAAAACTGTTTGCGAATACTTATCTGGCATTAAGGGTTTCCTATTTCAATGAACTGGATACCTATGCGGAAACAAAGGGTCTGGATACCAGAGCGATCATTGACGGCGTATGTCTGGATCCAAGGATCGGTTCCCACTACAACAATCCTTCTTTCGGCTATGGCGGCTATTGCCTGCCTAAGGATACCAAACAGCTTCTGGCGAACTTCGAAGATGTACCGGAGAACCTGATCGAAGCGATCGTAGAATCCAACCGGACCAGAAAAGACTTTATCGCCGACAGAGTTCTGGAGATGGCAGGAACCTACGGCAATTCGGCACAGTATGATAAAGAAAAGGAACAGAAAACGATCATCGGCGTTTACCGCTTAACGATGAAATCCAATTCCGACAATTTCAGACAATCCTCCATTCAGGGCGTCATGAAACGGATCAAGGCGAAAGGCGCCGAAGTCATCATCTATGAGCCGACTCTTCCGGATGGCGACACTTTCTTCGGTTCCAGGATCGTAAACAACCTGAGCAGATTCAAGAAACTGTCTCAGACCATCATCGCCAACCGCTTCGACAGCGCTCTGGAAGATGTCAAAGAAAAAGTCTATACAAGAGACTTGTATCGAAGAGATTAATAAAAAACAGGCATATGCCTGTTTTTTGATCTGGATTTATAGATTCGCCATGGTCTTGCCTTTGCCTACGGCTTTTTCGAAATCCGCCGTAAACTTGTCGACCGCCGTCTGTATCGCCGCATTGTTCGTGAAGTTGTCGATGATGGCCGGACCGCAGGTAGCGCTGTCGATACCGTAGGCGCACAGTTCCAGGACCTGCTGCGAATTCTTGAAGGAAGCAGCCATGATCTTGCAAGGATAGCCGTTATTGTCAATGATGTCCTGAATCGTCTTGACGACCTGAACGCCGTCAAAACCCATGTTGTCGATACGGTCGACGTATGGCGCAACATACTCCGCACCGGATTCAAACGCCAGATATGCCTGTAAAGGCGTATAGACGGCTGTTCCGGTAACGCGGTAGCCTTCTTTTGCCAGAGCCTTCATGGCTTTGAAGCCTTCCGGAATGCATGGGATCTTGATCAGGGTATTCTTGCCCAGTTCTTCGGCAATACGATGTCCGTCATCAATCATCCCCTGCGCATCCGTTGCGATGGTCTGTACGTGCATGTCTCTATGATCCCCGTACAGGCTGCGGATCTGTTTCAGCAGATTCCAGGGATCATTTCCGTATTTCGCCAGAATGGACGGATTCGTGGATCCTCCGCTGATCGGATACAGATCCATCAATCGTCTGATCTCTTCGATATTCGCATCATCAATGAGTAGTTTCATAAACGTATATCCTCCGTTAATAATTCATTTCATTCTTCTTGTCTCTGTTCATCAGTTCGGCAACGGCTTTTCTAGGATCCGCTCCTTCCTTGACGACAGCATTTACCATGGCTGTGATCGGCATCTCGACATCATAGAGTTTCATCAGCTTCATTGCCGCAGGAAGCGCATTGATTCCTTCCACGACCATGCCGACTTCTCTAACGGCATCTTCCGGTTTTCTGCCCTGCCCGATCAGCATTCCGCATCTGTTGTTTCTGGAATGCATCGAAGTAGCCGTAACGATCAGATCGCCTATCCCTGCCAGTCCGGCAAAGGTCTCCTGTTTCGCGCCCATCTTTTTGCCCAGCCTGGTCATTTCGGCCATGCCTCGGGTAATGATGGCAGCCTTGGCGTTGTCACCATATCCCAGACCCGCAGAGATACCGGAAGCCAAGGCAATAATGTTTTTCAAGGCACCACAAAGTTCAATGCCCAGCACATCCTCGTTGGTATAGACGCGCATGCAGGTATTCATGAAAACATCCTGTACGGCCTTCGCGGCAGTCATGTCGGAACAGGCAGATACGATGGTCGTCGGCAGGTCCTGCGCCACTTCTTCGGCATGGGTCGGACCCGACAGAGCTACGATCTTTACGTTCTGATGTTCTGCATCGTTCAGTTCATCGGCGATGACCTGTGACATGGTGAAGAGTGTCTCCGCTTCGATACCCTTGGCTACATCCACGATGATTTGTCCGTCAGGAATGAATTGTCTTGCTGACCTTACGGTATTTCTGACATAGACGGAAGGTACCGCAAACAGCAGGATCTCCTTATCTTTACAGACTTCAGCGATATCCTTGGTAAACACGATCGAATCCGGAATGATCATGCCTGGCAGATTCTTGTGTCTTCTGTTCTGCGAAAGCTCATCAATCTCCTGTTCCAGAGCCGACCATACCGTTACGTTGTAGTCGTCGTTCGCCAGCATCCTTGCGAGAGCCATCCCCCAGGTCCCGGCACCTAATACACCGATATTCATATGCAATGATCTCCTTATCTGTAATTGGATAAAAAGTGTTCCAGTTTTTCGATCGCCAGTTTGATTTCCTGCAGGGAATAGGCGTAGGAAATACGCACATAGCCCTCTCCGGCATCGCCGAACGCGTTTCCCGGAACCAGCGCCAGATTCTCTTCCTCCAGCAGCTTCTCGCAGAAATCCTCGCTGGACAGTCCTGTACAGGAAATGGACGGGAAAACATAGAAGGCGCCCTGCGGCATGTGGGTCTTGAGACCGATGCGGTTCAGTTCCTTGACGATGTAGTTCCTTCTCTGTTTAAAGCTTTCAAACATCTCTTCGATATCGTTATCGCCGTTGTTGACGGCTTCGATGGCCGCATACTGGCATGGCGTCGTGGCACACATGATGGTATACTGATGGATCTTGTTGCACATGTCGATAATATCTTTGTGTGCCAGGATATAGCCGATACGGTAGCCGGTCATGGAATAAGCCTTGGAGAAACCGTTGATCACGATGACTCTGTCTTTTATTTCATCGAACTGTGCGATACTGCAGTGCTTCTGTTCATAGGTCAGTTCCGCATAGATCTCATCCGTGATCGCAAAGATCCCGTTTTCCTTGATGATCGGAACGATCTTCGCATAGTCTTCTTCGCTCATGACACCGCCGGTCGGATTGCCCGGGAAGTTGAGAATGACAGCTTTTGTCCTGTTGCTGAGCGCTTTCTTCAAGGCTTCCGGCGTCAGCTTGAATTCGTCCTTCTCTTCCAGAGGAACTTCTACGACTTTGCCTCCGGCCATCTCGATGATTGCCGCATAGGCGACATAGGCGGGAGTCGGAAGGATCACTTCATCCCCCGGCTGCATGATGGTTCTCAAAATGATATCGATCGCTTCAGAACCGCCTACCGTAATGATGACGTTGTCGTGCGGATCATAGTCTACCTGAAAACGGCGATGGTAATAGCTGCAGACACCTTCTCTTAACAGCAGAAGACCTTTGTTTCCGGTATAGAAAGTCCTGCCTTTCTCGATTGCGTGGATAGCCGCTTCCCGGATGTGCCACGGGGTAATGAAGTCCGGTTCGCCGACACCTAAAGAAATGACATCCTTCTTGGTGGAGGCAATATCAAAAAACTTCCTGATCCCGCTGGGTTTAATGTAACGAATGGTCTGGTTGATCTCTTCATCGAAAATCATGGAGTCACCAGCAGCCTTTCTCCATCTTCTTTCATATCGTCAAGATCAACACCGCTGATCTTGTATTCTTTCAGAATAAACATCGTTTCCGTACCGTTGACGCCCTCGGTCGGAGCCAGCTTGTGCGCCACGAAGCTGGATACTTCCCGCATCGTCTTACCGTTGACCTGAAGCATGAACTCGGCCTTTCCGGATATCAGATAAAGCGTCTCCACTTCCGGATACTTGGCGATCTTCCTGGCGATCTTGTCGTATCCCGCTTCCCTCTCCGGAACGCAGTTGACAAAGATGATCGCCTTGGTGATCTCCTGATCGGCCTTCTCCCAGTTGATGATCGTATGGTAACCGGCGATGACATGTTCCTTTTCCAGCTGTCTGAGCTGTTCATCGACTTGGAATTCTTCTTCACCCAGTAAAGCTGCGAGATCTTTTGTTTCAAAACGCGCATTTTTTTCTATCAGATTCAGTAATTCTTTCATAACCGTTCTCCTGATTTGATTTATTAAGCTCTATTATACATATTCTGTCGTTATTACAGTTTATGAGGTATTCTAGAATATCCCCTGTTCATACATCGCCTGAGCGACTTTTTCAAAACCGGCGATATTCGCACCGGAAATCAGATCATAGCCCAGACCGTATTTCTGAGCGGCCTCAAGGGAAACACGGTAGATATTCACCATCATGCTTCTTAAGCGCTCTTCGACTTCTTCTTCGGTCCACATCAGTCTTTCTGAATTCTGAGACATTTCCAGAGACGATACGCCTACTCCTCCGGCATTGACCGCTTTGGAAGGAGCGATAATGATGCCGCTGCGTCTGAGATAGCTTAGCGCCTCATTGGTCGTAGGCATATTCGATACTTCGATGTAATATCTGACACCGGATTCGACGATCTTCTTCGCTTCTTCCGGACCGACTTCATTCTGCGTAGCGCAAGGCATGTAGATGTCGACATCATTAACGCCCCAGAACTTTTCACCGGCATGATACTCGCAGCCGAACCTGTCCGCATACGCTTTCAGATCCGTTTCATTTCTTCTGCGCAGTTCCAGAACAAAGTCCAGCTTCTCTTTCGTGATGATGCCTTCCGGATCCTTGACATAGCAATTCGGACCGGACATGTAGGTGACTCTTGCGCCCAGCTGGGAAGCCTTCTTCATGACGCCCCAGGCAACATTGCCGAAACCGGTCACAGCGATCTTCTTGCCTCTGATCGTATCACCCTGCTGATGCAGCACTTCATTCAGGTAGTAGATCGCTCCGTATCCGGTGGCTTCCGGACGGATCAAGGAACCGCCGTAGGTCAGACCCTTGCCTGTAAGCACGCCGTTCTTGAAGTCTCCTCTTAGTCTTCTGTACTGTCCGAACAGATAGCCGATCTCTTTCCCTCCGACACCCATGTCTCCCGCCGGAACATCCTGATCGGGACCGATATACCGGTATAAGGCAGTCATGTAGGACTGGCAGAAACGCATGATCTCAGCTTCGGATCTGCCTGCCGGATCGAAATCCGAACCGCCTTTTCCGCCGCCGATCGGCAGACCTGTCAGAGCGTTCTTGTATGTCTGTTCAAAGGCCAGAAATTTAATGATACTTTCATTGACATTCTTCTGGAAGCGCAGTCCTCCTTTATACGGGCCGATCGCTCCGTTGAACTGACAGCGGTATCCGACATTGGTATGCGGCACACCCGCATCATCCGTCCACACGACCCTGAAAGAAAACATCCTTTCAGGTTCTACCATTCTTTCCAGAATACCGGCTGTTTCATATTCAGGATGTCTGTCTAAAACAGGCGAAACAGAAGAAAGAACTTCCTCGACTGTCTGTACGAATTCTTTCTGATCCTTGTACTTTTCTTTTACTTCACTGATGACTCTTTCAACGTAGGCATTCATTTCGACATGTCCTTCCTGTTCATCTTTATAATAACAGAATCGTGTTGTCTGAGAAACATATTCCGCTGGAAAACCGGAATAAAAAAAGATACTGTCTAGCAGTATCCGTTGAATGAATTCCTGTGAAAATCAGTTTCTTCGCTGTCCTTTCCGGATCGATTCCTGAAGATGGCGCTGAAACTCTTTTTCTTTATATTCTTCCCTGTTCTTTTTATCGATATCATTCATGATCTCAATAAACATTTTGCCGAAAACTTGAACAAAAGCCACTACGGCGGCAATCAGAATCAGTATTACGATCATTTTTACTACCTCTGTTTTCAGTTTAACACAAGTCGATACAAGGAATAAATCAGCTGTTTCTGATCAGAGCAATTGTAATGTCGTTGACATTGGTTCCGGTAGGACCGGTTCTGATCAGGGAATCGATTGCTTCAAGAGCGTGGTAGGAGTCGTTGTTTTCCAGGATTTCTTTGACATTGATGCCGATTTCCTGAAGCTTTATCAGCGTATTTCCGTCGACATACCCGCCTGCCGCATCCGTCGGACCGTCCGTTCCGTCAGACCCAAGCGACATGATCAGAACGTTGTCCATGCCGGAAAGATGTTCAGCCTGCGATAAAACCAGTTCCTGATTTCTGCCGCCAAGTCCTTTCCCCTTCACTTTGACCGTTGTCTCGCCGCCCATGATCAGGGCGACGTTTTCTCTGTCTGAAAGATGGGAAAGGATATGCCGGTACAGAAGATCTCCGGCATCCCTGGCATCGCAGTCTATCTGATCATTGATCAGAACGGCTTTGTAGCCAAGTCTTTCTGCTTCTTTCATGGCGTTCCGGCATAGTATCTTAACCGAACCGATGATCGTATTCTCACAGTTGTCGACTTTAATATTCTCGCTTTTCGCAATCAGATCCAATGTTTCTTTGCGGATGTTCAGACCGTACCGGTTGATGTTCCTTAATGCGTCTTTCCCGTCGGTCGTATCGTCTGCAGTCGGACCTGATCCGATCACATCCAGAGAATCGGAAAGAACATCGCACAGAAT
>JAFZQL010000034.1 GCA_017620435.1 Erysipelotrichaceae bacterium | reverse complement strand
CGACAGACCGATAAACAGCAGCAGTCCGAAGGCGATCCAGTGGTCGATCTTCACGATCAGTTCCGCAAACAGTCTGCCCAGGTAGTAGCCGATTACCGGCATCAGTGCCTGAAAACCGCCGAAATAGATCCCGCACTTCACGCCTTCCGGGATCCCGGCTTTTTTGATGGAAAGACCTTTACATACCGATACGGCAAACGAATCCATCGCCATGCCGATCGATATCAGCAATATATCAAGAGCACTCATATTCTTACCAGATAAAAGGCAGTATCCTGTATTTTACCTTCTCCTTGTATTCCTTATAACCTTCCAGTCCTTTTTCCAGGACCTCTTCTTCATTCAGGATGCGTTTAACGATCAGCGGAATGTACAGCAGCATGATCCCGAACGAGATCGGGGAATTCATGATCAGTGGCATGCTCAAGAAAAGCAGGACAGTTGCGGAATACATCGGGTGTCTGACGATCCCGTATAATCCGGTGTCTACAACTTTCTGTCCTTCCTGTACCTCAATGGTGCGGGAAAGATATTCATTTTCTCTTAAGACTTCCCCAAACATCAGATAGGAAAGCAGGAAGATGATGATCCCGGCGATCTTTACCGCTTCCGGGAAACGGATCCAGCCGAACCGGTAGTTTAGACCTGCGACGATGAAGGCAGCCAGAAACATCAGTCCGCTCATTCCGATCACGTCTTTCTGCTGGGCTTCTTTTTCCTTGGCATTGAGTCTTCTTCTAAGCAGATCCGGCGCTTTCAGATACATGACGATCCCCGCAACAAACATCGGTACAAACAGGGACGCCATGAAGATCCATCCGTCTGTCCATTTCAGCGAGCCTGCCGGAACAAACAGCAGTACTCCTACCAGAACAATTCCGGCGATATATTTGATCAGTGCTTCTTTTAACAGTTCTTTATTCATGCGCTTTTCCTTCGTTCTTTTTCTATCATAACACGCCACGGAAAAGAAACTCTTAAGAAAAGACAGATCTTCAAGATCTGTCTTTGTTGCAATGTTTATGCCTGTTTCTGGCTGAGATCGAAGATCACATCCAGCTGATCCCTGCACTTCTCCAGGGCATCTCTGTTGCCGATGACGCAGACGTTGTCTTCTTCGTTCATCTTCTCAAACAGTCTGATCGCTTCTTTAATCTTTTCTCTGTCGGCAGACAGGATCTGGTTCAGGATCTCCTGTTTATCTTGTAAAGAGATCTCCATCAGATATTCCAGATCGGATGCGCGGATAGCCGACTTGACCGAAAGCAGCGGATCGAAATCTCCGGTCGTACCGACGATATAGTTTTCGATATCGCCTTCTCTGCCGCAGAATTCTTTCAGGTATTCCGTAACGTCTCCGTAGATCTTCAGCGAATTGGCCGGATTCGGATCACGATAGGAATAGAAGTTCGCCGACTTTGAGAATCCGCAACGGAAACCGCAGCCGTACGCTCCGCCCTTGACGCGGATATTGTTCCAGAGATAGTCGAACGTCAGGATGTTGGAAATCACATACATGATGCCCAGGTCTTTGATGTCATCTCTTAATGAGGAACTCTTTGCGGCATAGGAAATGTTGGCCGGAACTGCAATGCCTTCTCTCTTGTGATCCAGCGGTTTCTTTTCCGTTGTTTCTCCGATTGTTCCGTTTGGCGCGTCGTCCAGCAGCGCCTTGACGATTGCCGGCATGTCTTCGCTCGCTACCGATACCGTATATCTTTCCTTGATGAAGATCCGCTTCTTCAGTTCTTCCAGTTTCGCGACAAAGGCGTCCGCTCTTTCGTCCCAGCTGTCGTCCAGATCTTTCAGATAACGGTAGGCTTCATAACCGGCCGAGTGTTCCGATACGACAGCCAGCGATGAACAGTGGGCTGCCGCTCTTTGTAAAGCCAGAGAATGACCGGCATTGATGAACCCCTGTTCCATGATAAAGATGTTCTGTTTCAGGATGTCCCGGATCGCCTGTCTGTCGGAGAAGTCGGTCGTATAGATGATCTCTTTGATCAGCTTGACTGCTTCCTCGTCGTTGCGGTGCAGACAGGACCAGCTGACGGAAATGACGTTTTTCTGTATCTGGCTGTGGTAGGTCGCGGAAGGCGAGAAGGAAGCGGCGAAATCGCCCAGAATGCTCTTCATAAGCCTGCTTAAAGTCAGCGGATCGTAGTGTTCCGTCTTCAGTTTCCCCAGGTACGACAGCAGCTGTACCAGTACGGTGTACTCCTGCAGCTCAAGATCGTCTGCTTCCGCATTCAGTGTGACATAAGTGATGCCATCCGTATCGTTGTTGTGTTTCAGAACAGTATTGGTACCGTTGTGATGACAGACTTCCAGCGGATATTCCGTCGGCGTCTTCTTCAGGTCTTCCAGATGCAGAGCCGGAAGAGTGGCCTTCTGTTCCGGGGTATCTTCTTCCGCCTGCCATGTCTGCAGTTTCCGGTTCATCTCGACCAGCTCTTCTCTGTCCTTTTCCGACCACGTCTTTGCGATGTCCAGCAGTTTCTCTTTCTCGTGTTCTGCCTTCTTCTGACCCAGCACGTTCGACGGTTTCAGCAGCACCTTTGCGCAATGCCTGCTGTTCAGGATCAGTTCACTGATCAGATCCTCATAGTAGGATGTACCGATCTTCTTTCTCAGTTCGCTAAACAGCCTGTCAAAACAGATGCTGTCGACCGGATCGCCGCCGTAGAGCCAGCTGTCCAGTGCCGTCAAAGCGAAGACCAGTCCTTTCGGCGCTCCGCCGAAATCTCTTTCCTTGGCCTTGAATTCTCTCTGGTTCAAAGTGGCTTCCAGTTCTTCTTTATCCAGACCATCTCTAACAGCCTTTTCCAGTTCCTTTCTGATCGTTGCGTAGATCTCTTCTTCTTTTTCCAGATCGGTGTTGATCACGTCGATCTCCACAAACGGCTGCAGGATGCCGTCCTGCACATCGAAGGAAATATCTTCCGCCAGACCCTTGCTCAGGATCGCCTTCTTCAATGGTGATTCATTCGTTCCGCAAAGCACGGACGAGATCAAAGAGAGCGCCATGATCTTTTCATAGTCCTTAAAGTCTCCAATCACGTAGCCATAGGATGTCTGAGCCTTGCCTTCACCGCTTTCTTCCGGGGATACTTCAAATTCTACCATGACCGGATCGGCCATGACTGCTTCCTGTTTCTCGATGACAGTTACTTCACCTTCTTTGCTGAAGCCGGAAAGGTATTCTTCATCGATGATGCCCAGCACCTGATCGATGTCCATGTCGCCGTCCAGGATGATGAAGGAATTGCCCGGACTGTAGTGCTTCCTGTGGGCGTTGCAGAACTGTTCATAGGTCAGATCGGTAATGTGCTCCGGATCGCCGCCCGACTCGTTGCCGTAGCAGGTATCCGGGAACAGTGAATGCATCATGTATCTGCTTCTAAGTCCATCCGGAGAAGAGAAAGCACCCTTCATCTCGTTGAAGACGACGCCTTTATAGATCGGATCCTCCTTCGGATCATTCAGTTCATAATGCCAGCCTTCCTGATAGAAGATGTTCGGATTGCTTAAAACATTCGGATGGAACACCGCATCCAGATAGACTCTCATCAGATTGATGAAATCCTTATTGTTTCTGGAGCTTACCGGATAGACCGTCTTGTCCGGATAAGTCATCGCATTCAGGAAAGTCTGCAGCGATCCCTTCAGAAGATCCACAAACGGTTCCCTGACCGGATAGCGTTTTGATCCGTTCAAAACGGAGTGTTCCAGGATGTGGAAAACACCTGTATCGTCGACCGGGGTCGTCTTGAATGCGATCGAGAACGTCTTGTTTTCGTCGTCCCTCTTCAGCCAGATTGT
>JAFZQL010000033.1 GCA_017620435.1 Erysipelotrichaceae bacterium | reverse complement strand
GTCTGATGACGGATGCCAGCAGGGCGCTTTGGGAAGAGTATAAAGGAAAAGTTGCCGAGTTTAATGAAACACATGACAATCTCATCGCGATCGCCGGCTATGAAATGACTTGGTCAGGCGGTCCGGGACATATCAATTCATTCAATACAGACGGTCTTGTTTCACGTAACGATGCCGCATTGAACAATAAGACAAACGATGCCGGCATGCGACTCTATTATGAGACGATGAACAAAGATACGGAATACAAGACGATGCATCAGTTCAACCATCCTGGCACGACATTCGGCAACTTCAATGATTTCTCTTACTGGGATGAAGAAACCGATAAACACATGTTCCTGGTTGAAGTAGGTAATGGCGAAGGCCAGATCGGACAGGGCGGCTACTATCCGAGCTATGAAGAATATATCCTTGCTTTGGATAAAGGCTGGCATGTCGCTCCGACCAACAACCAGGATAACCATAAGGGACGCTGGGGCAATGCCAATGATGCGCGTGATGTCGTTCTGGCAGATGAATTCTCTGAAGAAGGCATCTATGAAGCTATTAAGGCGTTACGTGTCTATGCGACCGAAGATAAGAACCTGCAGATCAATTATCAGATCAACGGCATGCCGATGGGCACAATCTTCTCTGATGAAGAAGCTCCGACGTCGCTGAATGTCGAAGTCATCCTTTATGATCCGGATGCAGCCGATTCCGTAAGAAAGGTCGAACTGGTTTCAGATAACGGTACCGTTTCTTATACCTGGAATGATCCTCAGGAACTGAAAGAAGGCATGCTGACGGCAGAACTGGATCCTGATTACAGTTACTACTTCGTGCGTGTCACACAAGAGGATGGCGATCTGGCTGTCACGGCTCCGATCTGGGTCGGTAAAGCGCTGGCTCTGGGTATCGAATCCTTCACGACGGCAGCAGAAAAAGTCTATGCCGGTGAAGATACGCTGTTTACAGTGAAACTGTTCAATAATGAAGATACAGCTGCTACAGTCAAGTCGCTGGTTTACCTGATCAACGGTTCCGAAGTCATCGGTACGGATTCTCAAGCCAAGACGCTGGCTGCCGGATCTACTCTCACAGCAGAATTTACTCACGCTTTCGACAAAGCGAAGCTGACAGAAGTCACTGTCAAGGCCGTGATCGAAATCAATGGCAAGGAATATGAATATATGGCCAAGATCGAACTGGATGTTCTGGATAAAGAGAACGAAAACAGGGTCACTTCGATCGCTGAAGTCAGAGAAGCTTCCGTCGTTGGCGATACCGGTTACCGTTTCGTGATCGAAGGTATCGTAACGTCGAATGCTTCCGGCTATGACAAGGATACGGCATTCTTCGACTGTATCTATGTACAGGACGAGACGGGCGGCATCTGCGTATTCCCGGTTTCCGGAGATTTCAAGATCGGCGACAAGGTACATATCGTCGGTCATACCGATTTCTATCAGGGCGAGCCTGAGCTTCAGGTGGAAGCGATCGTCAAGATCAGTGAAAACAACGAAGTCGCTCCAATCGAGGTCAGCGCGAAGCAGATCAATGACCGGGAGGCTGAGGGCAAGCTGATTACGGTAAAAGGAACGGTCGATAGCTATGAAGCTGTCAATGACCTGATCCAGACGGTCATGGTGAAAGATGACGAAGGAAATGTTGCCCGTGTCTTCATCGATGGCTATATCACAACGGCTTACGATGTCGTTAGACTGTTCGAAGGCAACGGCATCGAAGCGACCGGTTTGGCTTCTTATGATGATACTTGGCCGGATACCGAAGCATATCCGCGTATCCGTATCAGAGACCGTAAAGATGTCGTCTGCGATGATTACAAGATCATTGAAGGCGCCGATTCGTCTTGGACCAAGGATTCGGAAGAAGAAGTATTGATCGTTTCCAACGCACCGAACGACTGGTTCGAAGGTTTGTATATCGATGGCGAGCTCATAGATGAGAGTTCCTACGGACGAGTCAGCGGTTCGACGAGAGTCACATTACCTGCGGCTTATCTGCAGACGCTGGCAGATGGCGATCATACGGTCACGATCAGATCGGCCGACGGTTCAGCAACAACGAGCCTCAAGATCAATGCGACAGGCGGTAATGAAGATCCGATCAATCCGGATCCTATCGATCCAGATCCTATCGATCCGGATCCAGTTAAGCCTGATCCAGAAAAGCCGGATCCTGACAAACCTGAAGATGAACCGGTAACGCCTGTTCCATTCAGGCATCCGATGACCGGTATCGATACGATGCGCCATTTCCGGCCTCATATCGGCGGTATCAGAAAGTATTAAATCGCAGATAGTTTATAAAGAATAAAAGGACAGCTTCTACAATGAACTTGTCAACAGAAAGTAGACAGTTCTAAAAAAACAGCTTGAAGCCCTGTGAGAGCGTATGCTCCGCAGGGCTTTTGTAATTGAGCCTGTACATGGGCCTTTCGTAGTTGTAGTAACGGATGTATTCCTTTATGAAATCTTCTATGCTGTCATAGTCGTTTATCTTGTAGTCCGCCTGTATCTGGGCCTTGATCCAGCCGTTCATTGATTCTATTACCGGATTGTCCGTAGGAGTTCCGCTTCTCGACATCGAGCGGATGATGTTATGATTAAGTAAAGCTTGGTTAAAGCTTGCGGAAGAGAATACCGTGCCCTGGTCTGTGTGGAAGTAGACGGGTCCGGATATTCCTTCCTTTTTTAGTAAGCTTAACAGCTGATCCCTGCAGCTGAAGTACGGTCTTGGATCTCCCCATCTGGAGGATATGCCCGAAGCGATGATCGCGTTATTGTAGGTATCCAGAAAGAAGGTCCATTCATACGGTCTGCCTCTATGCCTGATGACTGTCATGTCCGATACGATCTTCTGAAGAGGCCCCGAAGTATTCCAGTCGCCTTTGATCCTGTTGCCATATACGATGTGCTCCTCTCCCGGTCTTCTGTACTGATAATGTCTGCACCTCGACTTTATCCCTTCATATTTACACACCTTGTGGCAGAGATTGTCGGAGAAGATCCATCCCGTTTCATCCCTTATCTTCTTTGCCAGGGCGTGATAGCCGTAGGAGGGGTGTTTCCTGTGTTCCTCCTTTATCAGTTCAGCCAGATCTCTTCTGTTCCTTTCGTAGTTATTGATGTCTCTGCCCAGCCATTTATAGTATCCGGATCTGTTGACAGACATGATCTCACAGAGATATCTGACCGGATATTCTTCGCTCAGTTCTTTGATGATCTCGTATTCGCACCGGAGATAGTAACGTACTCCTTGTTTAAACCACCTCCTTTCACCAGATATCCTTTTTTTAGCCGTTCGTTCTCGATCTTCAGTTTCAGGTTCTCCAGTTCAAGCTTCTCCTCTCTGGTCAATGATTTAGACGTATGTAGGGCTGCATAAGGATTGCCTCTGTTCTGTATCCTTCCTGTTTCGAGAATGCCCTCATTATAAAGTTTTACCCATCGTTGAATCACGCTGCGATACACACCGTATTTCATGGCCAATTCTTTCCAGGACAAATGGTTGTCTTGATGGTCTTTAACCACCATAAGTTTGAAATCGTAAGAATACTTCCTATTCTTAGAGCCCTTAGGCCTTCCAATTCCCATAGATATTTTCTCCTTCATTTCAATCATAAGAAAAAAGTAGACTTGGGATTAAGCCTTATATGACTTTTTCCTGTGTCTACTTTTAGCTTACTAGTTCATCCCATGAACAAGCCTTTCGTTTATTTCGTTTCTTTTATAACATAATTATCGTTTTCAACATCCACGGTGATCTTCTTGACATCGTAATTTTCCAGAATGTATTTCGCTGCCAGCGATTCGATCTCCCTCTGGATATGACGTTTCATCGGACGGGCGCCAGAGGTTTCATCGAAACCGCACTCGACGATCTTATCCAGTGCTTTGTCGGTGATGGTAAGATCAATATCGGATTCCTTTAGTCTGTTCTTAAAGATGTTCAGGAACTTCAAGGCGACCTTGCGGATCATTTCCCGATCCAGCGGATTGAAGATGATGATCTCATCGATACGGTTGATGAATTCCGGTTTGAAGGTCATCTTGACGATCTCGTCATAGGCCTTCCGCTTCTTCTCCAGATCTTTCTCAAAAGCGAATTCGCTGCCCAGATTGG
>JAFZQL010000032.1 GCA_017620435.1 Erysipelotrichaceae bacterium | reverse complement strand
TGAAGGCCGTCTATGATGCGGGTGAGACTTCCATCTGCAAGAACGGAAAGGACGATCTGGAAGGATTTGTTCTGCCTTCTTATGTGGAAGACATTCTGGGGCCAAGACTTTTCGACTACGGCTACGGTCCGTTCAGATGGTGCTGCCTGAGCAGGAAACCGGAAGACCTGGACAAGACGGATGAAGCAGCTGCGCAATACATCTATAGTCACAACAGAAGATATCAGGACTACGACAACTACGTCTGGGTCAAGAATGCCAAGAAGAACAGACTCGTCGTAGGAACGCAGTGCCGTATCCTTTATCAGGATGCCGCCGGCAGACTCAACATCGCTCTGAAATTCAACGAGATGGTCAGAAACGGCGAGATCGGTCCGGTCATCCTGGGAAGAGATCATCACGATACCGGAGGTACGGATGCGCCGTTCAGGGAGACTTCCAACATCAAGGACGGCTCCAACATCATGGCCGACATGGCGATACAGTGCTATGCCGGAAATGCGGCCAGAGGCATGAGTTATATTGCTTTGCACAATGGGGGAGGAACAGGCATCGGCAGAGCGATCAACGGCGGTTTCGGAATGGTTCTGGATGGAAGTGAGAGAGTGGATGAGATCCTGAAGATGGCGATGACCTGGGATACGATGGTCGGTGTGGCGAGAAGATCCTGGGCAAGAAACGAGAATGCCCTGTCCACGGCTGCCGATTTCAATCTGAACAATAAAGACAACGACGTCATCACGTTGCCGTATGTGGCGGATGACGAACTGATCGATCAAGCGATAAAGGAATACAGGAAATAATGTCGACATTACTGATCAAGAATATCGGCGTTCTGGCAACTTCTCCGGATTCCTCAATCAAGAAAGGGATACACCAGAAAGACATCCTGCTGATGAAGGATGCCTACATTCTTTGTGAAGACGGCAGGATCAGGGACTATGACAGCGGTGTTCTTCCGGAAGCGGATGAAGTCATCGACGCAAAAGGGAAGCTGGTCACGCCGGGGCTGGTAGATGCCCATACTCATCTGATCTTCGGCGGATGGCGTCAGAATGAGCTGGCGATGAAACTGGCCGGTGCGGGATATCTGGATATCCTGAATGCCGGAGGAGGTATCCTTTCGACGGTCAAGGAAACCAGGAAAGCTTCGAAAGAAGAACTCTACCGCAAGACCAAAGGATTTTTGGATGAAATGCTTAGAATGGGAACGACGACCTGTGAGGCCAAGAGCGGATACGGACTGAATCTTGAAGATGAAGTGAAACAGCTGGAAGTCATCCGTGAACTCGACGAGAAACATCCGATGGATCTTGTTGCCACTTATCTGGGAGCGCACGCCTATCCGGAAGAATACATCAACGATCACGAAAGATATATCAAAGAGATCTGTGAGAAGGTCATTCCGTATGTAGCCGATCATAAACTGGCGGAATTCTGTGATGTCTTCTGTGAGACGGGAGTATTCTCCAAAGAAGAATCCGAAAGGATATTGCTGAAAGGAAAGGAATATGGATTAAAGTCCAAGATACACGCGGATGAGATCGATGCGATCGGCGGATCGCTGCTGGCAGGAGAAATCGGCGCAGTCAGTGCGGAACATCTGATCGTCTGTAGTGACGAAGGGATCGCTGCATTGTCAAAAGGAGGCGTGATCGCCTGCCTGCTTCCGGCAACGAGTTTCTATCTCTCCGCGGATTTTGCCAGAGCAAGAAAGATGATTGAGAATGATGTTCCGATCGCTTTCGGATCGGATTTCAATCCCGGATCTTGTCCGTGCCTGAATCTGCAGCTGGTCATGAATCTGGGCTGTCTGAAATACCGGATGACACCGGAAGAAGTGCTCAATGCCGTAACCATAAACGCTGCCGCTGCCATCGATAGAGCAGACAGGATCGGAAGCATCGAAGCGGGCAAACAGGCGGATCTGGTCATATGGGATGCGGAAGATCTGAATTACCTGTGCTACAGGATGGGAAGCAATCTTGCACACAGAGTCATCAAGAAAGGAGAAACAGTTTATCTCAATGAAGAAACTGATTGAATTCATACCGAATTTTTCCGTCAGCCGCGAGCACGACAATGAGACTTGCGAGGAGCTGATCAAAGCTGCCGAGAGCGTCAAAGACTGCATGCTTCTGGACTTTCAGTCGGATGGAAATCACAACCGCAGCGTCATTACCATGATCGGTACGCCGGAAGGGATAGAAGAAGCGGCATTCCTATTATGCAAGAAGGCAGCCGAGAGAATAGACCTGCGCAAACACAAAGGGGAACATCCCCGGATGGGTGCGACCGATGTCATGCCTTTTGTTCCTCTGAAAGGAACGGATATCAGCGAATGTGTGGAACTGTCCAAGAGAGTGGCACAGCGCATCTGGGATGAACTGCAGATTCCGTCTTTCCTTTATGAAGAATCCTGTACCAGAGAAGAAAGAAGAAATCTTGCGAACTGCCGTAAGGGCCAGTTTGAAGGAATGAACGAAAAGCTGCAGCTTCCGGAATGGGCTCCGGACTATGGTGAAAGAAAAATTCATGAATCGGCAGGTATTACCGCGATCGGTGCCAGGATGCCTCTGATCGCCTTTAACGTAAACCTGGATACGGATGACCTGCAGATCGCCAAGAACATCGCTGCAGCCATCAGGGGAAGTTCGGGAGGTTTCAAGTATTGCAAGGCCCTGGGTATTCCTCTGGAAGACCGCCATATCGTTCAGGTATCGATGAACATGGTGAACTATGAAAAGACGCCACTGTATTATCCTTACGAAATGATCAAGACAATGGCCGAAAGCTACGGGGTCAAGGTCATCGGATCGGAAATCGTGGGTCTGACTCCGGCGAAGGCAATGATCGACTGTGCGGCTTTCTATCTGAAGGCGCATGATTTTGACTGTATGGAGCAGGTCATGGAATATAGACTGTTGGAGGGTGAAGAATGAAACTGATCGACTATACGATTGAAGGATTTTATAAAGAACTGGCCAGTGATTCTCCCGCACCGGGCGGAGGTTCTACAGCTGCAGTCGAGGCATCATTTGGCTGCGGTCTGATTGCCATGGTCTGCGAACTGACGATCCGTAACAAGAAGTTTGCGGATGATACGGAAAAGTACCAGAAGATCCTGGAAGAAGCGCACCGTCTGGGTGATCAGGTTCAGATCACGATCGACAAGGATACGGATGCGTTCATGCTTGTTAGTAGAGCTTTCTCTCTGCCGAAAGAAACAGATGAAGAGAAGCAGGCCAGAAAACAGGCGATACAGGAAGGTCTGAAAGGATGCTGCTATCCGCCAATGGAGACGATGAAGATCGCTTATGACGGACTGAAGCTGGCTACTGGTCTGATTCAGAAGTACAACACAAATGCGGCAAGCGACCTGGGTTCCGGTGTTGCTTCCCTGAAGGCGGCCCTGCATTCCGCCTACCTC
>JAFZQL010000031.1 GCA_017620435.1 Erysipelotrichaceae bacterium | reverse complement strand
TGCGCATCCGCATTCATTTTCTTGTGGTCTATGACCTCGATCGGACCGTACTTTTTTACCGGATATCTACCGCAGTAGATGTTTTCCGCAATGGAACGGTCTCTGATCGGCATGAGTTCCTGATGAACCATGGCAATGCCTTTGTTCAAGGCATCAAACGGGTCGGAAATATTTACTTCTTCGCCGTTGTATATGATCGAACCATCATCTTTCTTATAGATGCCAAACAGACATTTCATCAGTGTCGATTTGCCGGCACCGTTTTCGCCCATTAGTGAATGGACATGTCCGGGTTTCAGCTGCAGCGACACATGATCTAACGCTTTTACACCAGGGAAGGATTTACAGATATCTTTCATTTCAAGAATATACTCTGACATATATTTCCTCCTTCAAATAATAAAGAAGAGTTACATGCCAAACATGTAACTCTTCTAACAAAACGGTTATTGATTATTTAATATACTGATCAACGTTCTCGGTTGTAACCATTACGTAAGGAACATAGTTAACCTTGTTGGTAATGACTTCACCGGCAAGCATCTTTAACAGTGATTCGCAAGCAGCAGTAGCCTGGCCGAGGTCGTCGTTCAGAACTGTACCGGTCATATCGCCGTTCTTGACAGCTTCGCAAGCTTCAGGAATAGCATCAACACCTACGAGATAAATGTCTTCACCGACTTTTCTGCCGGCAGCCTTGATGGATTCCAGAGCACCCATAGCCATACCGTCGTTGTTGCAGAATACGACTTCGATATCGTCGCCTTCCTTAGAAAGTTCCGTAGCAACCAGTTCCTGGCCCTGAGCCTGTGCCCAGTTACCTGTTTCCTGATATAAGCAGTTAACAGTTGCACCGTTTTCAACCATGTACTTGATTGAATATTCAGTTCTGAACTGAGCGTCTGAGTTTTCAGGGTCACCCATGATCATGATGTAGTTTACAACACCGTCGCCGTTCAGATCGCCATGGTTAGGCTGATCGAAAATGATCTGGCCCTGGTAAGTGCCTGAGTCTCTGGCATCTGCGCCAACGTAGCAAGTCTTCTCGCCGTAAACATAGTCAGCAATTTCACGGTTGATGAATACTGTAGGGATTCCAGATTCTTCAACAGCTTTTGCTAAAGCATCAGAAGAAGTCTGAACCAGGTTAACGATCATGCCGTCAACACCCTGAGTAATAAAGGTGTTTACCTGTTCTGTCTGAGTTGCAGCATCGTTAGCACCGTCAACGATTACTACTTCATACTGAGTTCCGCCCTTTGCGTTCAGAGCATCGAAATATGCCTGAATATCATTGCGGTAGAGCGTCATGAAGTTATCATCGAACTGATAAATAGCAACACCGATTTTGACTGTCTTAGCTTCTTCGCCGCCTTCTTCGCCGCCTTTGTTAGTGCAGCCGACAAGAGCGAAAACCATAAGAACAGCCAGTAATACACTTAAAAGCTTTTTCATTAGTTTCCTCCTTGGGCATTAGCCCGTAATTAAATTGTATCCCATAGTGTAAACGATTTCAATCTTAAGACTTCACAATTCTTTCACAATTTAAATCTATACGACAAGCTTTGTGCCGAACGGTCTGACCCGGACTTCCAGTAGACAGTCGTCTCCAAAGACGGATGTCATGGTCTGTCTGAATACATCCAGTCTGTCAACAGGTACGATAGCCTGTATCGTTCCTTCGAAACCGCCGCCGTGTACCCTGTAGGATCCTTCTTCTCCTAAGCACATGTCAGCCAGGGCAAGACCTACCGCAAGGGATTGTGAACCTGGACGGGATGCCGGATAGACATTCTGCAGATATTCAAAGGAAGATCTTCCGGATTCTTTCATCAGTTTCAGAAGTCTGTCGATATCCTTGCCGATGATGGCTTCTTTTTCTTCTACCGCACGTCTGTCTTCGTTGTAGAAGTGGATGGCTCTCAGCACGCCTCTATCGTTCTTTACCTTCTCTCTGATTTCCTTCAGATCAGAAAGAAGTTTTTCCAGAGAAGAGTCAGCCAGATATTCCACGCCAAGTTCATGCGCCACTTCTCTGATTTCTCCCGGAACAGCGGCATACTCGTGAGACAGGTCGGAATGATCGCCCTTGGTATTGACCAGGATCAGCTCATAACCGTAATCAGAGAATGAGAAATCGTAGTTTTCAATGACAGGTTCCTTCGGATCCTTGAAGTCGATCGTAACGAATCCGCCTACCGAGATCGCCGTCTGGTCCAGCAGACCGCTTGGCTTGCCGAAATAGACGTTCTCCGCATACTGGCCGACAAGAGCTCTTTCTACCGGCGTGATCTTCTCTTCATTAAACAGAGCGTTGAATGCTTCCGCCAGCAGCACTTCGAAACATGCCGAAGAGGAGATGCCTGATCCGACCAGCACTTTTGATTCACATAAGGCGTCGAAACCGCCTGTCGCATAACCCAGTTCATTCAGTCTGGCGGCGATACCTCTGATCAGAGATTCAGAAGTATTGACCTCTTCCGGATGTTTCTGCAGGTCATTGAGATCGACCGGCTTAACACTAAAAGCACGGTCGGCATAGTTTACGGTATTCGTGCCGTTTTTCTTTACGACAGCCAGATTATCGATATTCAGGCTCGCCGCAACGACGTGGCCGTGCTGATGATCTGTATGATTGCCGCCGATCTCCGATCTTCCCGGAGAGGAAATGAAATGATAATCCCCTTCTCCATACAGCGCATAGGCATCATCCAGCAGCCTTATGTAACGTTCTTTCTCTGATTTAAGATCCTTGCTGCAGATGATCTTTTCCAGCAGCTCATCGATCTGATCGGAACAGATGTATTCTTTTAATTCCGTATAGTTCATATTCCTACTCCAGATGTGATCTGCCGATCATTGCCGCACCTATTACGCCCGGTTCCGCAAGCTGTGCTTTCAGGATTGGAACTTCTCTCATTGCCGGATGCGCCATTGATTTATAGTATTCTCTTACCAGATCAAAATACTGGTCGGAAGAATGGGAACATCCTCCGCCGATGACGAAACAATCCGGAGCGCAGATCGCTGCGATATCCGCCAGACAGGTGGCAAAGTCTTTTGACATCTTGTCGATAATCTCGAGTGCGGTCTTATTACCTTCCGCTGCCAGAGCGAAGACTTTTCTTGCGGAATCCGCTTCTTCACCGATCAGTTCTTTTCCTTTCAAACCGATTGCCGTACCGGATGCGACACTTTCTACACCGCCGCGATTAAGATGTTTATAGTTCGGATACTGTTTTGCTTCCGGATCGACGATGACGTTTGCTACTTCACCGGCATATCCCTTGTGACCGGAAATGACCTTTCCTTCTACGACAAGAGCGCCGCCGATGCCGGTAGAATGCGTCAGATAATAGACTTCATGATAGCCTTTTCCTGCGCCCAGCACCGCTTCAGCCAGTCCTGCGGCATTGGCATCGTTATCCAGGAATACCGGGAGTCCAGTTACCTTATGCATGTTGTCGGCAAACGGATAGTTCTCACATCCCGGAATATTCGTAGCCTGGGTGATGACGTTTCTTTCTCCGTCGACCGGACCAGGTATCGCCAGACCGATGGATCTGACATCCGATAAATCGAACTGACTTAACAGTTCCAGAATATTCGCTTCGATCTTCTCAGGACCTTCCAGACCGTGAGATGGCGCAATAACATCTTTTACGATCTGGCCCTGTTCATCAACCTTTGCAACACGTACGTTTGTACCGCCTAAATCAATACCGATATAGTAATTCATTATCTGTTACCTCTTCTGTCTTTATTATAATGTATTGCCGTATTGTTTAACGAAGAAAAAAACAGTATTGTCACCATACTGTTTTTTCATTATCCGCTATAGAACCGATCAGATCGTAGTCTTTATAGCCTGTGATCGTGACCGGATAGAAGGAACCGATCTCAAGTTCCTGATCCGTTTTAATGAATACGACTCCGTCGATCCCGTCCGGAGCGGACATGTAGGTCCTGCCAATATAGCGGTCAAACAGGGACTCGTATCTTTCGATCAGTGCCGTGTAGGTTTTTCCGATCTTTTCTTTATTCTTTTCTTCGATGATCCTGTGCTGCGCTAGCATCAGTTCTTCGTATCTTTGATTCTTCACTTCGTCATCGACCTGTTCATCCATCTCATAGGCTTTGGTATCTTCTTCCGGTGAGAAAGTAAATGCCCCCAGGGAATCGAAACGGATCTGCCTGACCAGTTCCAGGGTATCGTGGAACGTCTCTTGTGTCTCGTGCGGGAAACCGACGATCAGTGTCGTTCTGATTACGGCATCCGGGAAGTATTTCCGGATGAGAGCGATCTTTTCTTTGATCAGCTGAACGCTTCCTCTTCTATTCATCAGTTTCAGGATCTCATCGTTGCCGTACTGGATCGGGATATCGAAATAAGGAAGCACTCTCCTGCAGCTGCTCATCTGTATAAGCAGGTCTTCTTCGATCTCATCCGGATACATGTAAAGGATACGGATCCATCTGAAATCCAGCTGATCAAGTTCCCTGATCAGATCCTTCAGGGCAAATCTTCCGTAAAGATCATGGCCGTAATAGGTCGTATCCTGCGCTACCACATTGAGTTCTTTAACGCCCATTTCCAGAAGGTGTTTCGCTTCTTTGACGTTATCCTCAATGGAAAAAGAACGGCAGTTTCCTCTGATCAAAGGGATGGCACAGTAGGCACAGCGGTTGTCGCAGCCGTCGGAAATGCGCAGATAGGCCGTATAGCTGTTGTTGACCAGTTTGCGGTTCTTGCCGTAGGCATGGATAAAACGGTGGTTGAACAGTTTCGACAGCAGCTGCGGCAGACGCTCATAGTCTCTGATTGGAACAAACAGATCGACTTCCGGAAATTCTTCCAGACATTCCTCATAGTAGCGCTGTACGAAACAGCCGGTCACGATCAGTTTCTGCAGTCTGTCCTGTTTGTACGATGCGATTTCCAGTATCGTATCGATCGCTTCTTCTTTTGCGCTCAGAATAAAGCCGCAGGTATTGATGACGATCGCCTCGCACTGTTTCAGATCGTACTCGTACTCGAAGAACGGATCGTCAAAAAGAGCGATGATGTTTTCGCTGTCAACCAGATTCTTGGCGCAGCCTAAAGAGATAAAACCAACTTTCATATCATTTCACCAGCCTTGTCAGATTATTTGCCCATTTATAACTGTTGTATCTTTTTAATGTCAGAAAGAACCTGACTACCTGTTCGATCTGACACAGCAATACAAGAACTACGATGTTTTTTATTCCCAGATAGACTCCGGCAAATGCGATCGGAATGCCAACACTGTACATGATGCCGGAATCCAGAAGATTGTAGATTCTGGAGTCTCCGCCTGCTTTTAATGTGCAGAACATGACGTATGTGAATACTCTTAGAAAAGCCTTAAAGCCGTAAACGGCCAGAAGTCCTCTGCAGGCGCTGTAAGTAGCAGGGTCACTGATGTGATACAGATGCAGGAAAAGAGGGCTGAGCAGGACCATAAATAGCCACAGAAACATTCCTGCAACAAAGGAAAGCCCCAGATGATAGCGGGATTCTTCTTTGGCTTCTTCAATACGGCCTCTTCCCAGAAGCGTTCCGGTGAGGATAGATACGGCTTCTCCATAGCCCCATACAATGAACAGAGCCAGAGACAGGATCTCAGAGCCGATATAGATGACTTCCATGGATGAGCTTCCCAGCATGCCGTAGGCTTTATTGAACAGAGACTGTCCGAAGCCGAACAACATTTCATTAAATGCGATCGGAAGTACTTTCTGAATAAACGGTTTGATAAAACTGAAATCAAAAGTAAACATTTCTTTGAATCCCGTAAAGAATACCGGCCTTGTTTTAAGGGTGTACAGGAATATCCCTGCAGAAGAGATAGCCTCACTGAGTAAAATCGCCATGCCTGCACCGGCTACTCCTGTATGAAAGACATAAATGAACAGATAGTCGCAGATGATGTTGCAGATGACATAACTGAAAGACATGATAAAAGTGATTCTGGTCCTGTGCATGGCCTGATACATGCATTTGAATGACAGAGAGAAACACATGAATATAACTGAAATCATGACGTATTTCAGATAAGTCCAGGAATACGGAAGGATCTCAGGATCATTCAGATAGAACAGCAGCAGTCTGTCTCCGTACATGAATGTGACGAAGATCCAGATCGAAGCATTCAGCATGGAAAACAGCAGGAAAATCCCCTGGATCCTGGCCATGTTTTTGTACTGTTTTGCGCCAAAGAACTGAGCACCGAAAAGGGCCGCTCCCGCTTCGATCCCCCATAAGAGATAATCATGAAGGTTTAATACGTTTATCGCATTCCCGACAGCAGTAACCATTCCGATCGAAGATACCATGATAGAGCTGATGATGGAACGGCAGCTTAGCAGCAGCTGCGATAACGCACACGGCAAAGCTACCCTTAACACCTTCTTATAGAAATCTTCATCTCCGATGTATTTCCTGAATTCCATACCCCAATTATACAACAGAAACAGGGTTTATTGATCCCTGTTTCTCTGATTCTGTTTGTAACGTTCTATCC
>JAFZQL010000030.1 GCA_017620435.1 Erysipelotrichaceae bacterium | reverse complement strand
TTTATCCCTGATGAACAGGGCTCCTTGCTTTCCTAGCGATACGATAATGAAAGGAATATCCAGAGAAAGACACGTATCAATCAGTTCGTCTTCTTTCGGTTCTTTTCCAAACAGCTCACAGATCTCTTTGTAGTTTGGCTTGATCACGTCCGGGAATGCTTTCACGCCTTCCTGCAGTTTTCTTCCGCTGCAGTCCAGGATCACGGTATTTCCGTTTCTTTTCAGCAGCTGCGTCATATTCCGGTAGAGGTCATCATCCGCATTGGCCGGGGCGCTGCCGGAGATTACGACGATCTCGTCATTAAA
Organism: Erysipelotrichaceae bacterium; assembly: GCA_017620435.1. Taxonomy (GTDB): domain Bacteria; phylum Bacillota_I; class Bacilli_A; order Erysipelotrichales; family Erysipelotrichaceae; genus Colivicinus. The sequence continues at coordinate 18,064 of JAFZQL010000030.1, read as the reverse complement.
AAATTCAAGATAATCAAACAGTTTCCCTACATCTTCCTTCGAAAGATCGGGACCTGTCTGATTCTCTTCAAACAGTTCTCCGTCTACGATTTTCTTCAGATTAGTTCTGACCTTTCCGTCTATCCCGATGAAATGATGCGGAATGCCCAGCTCATCAAGACCGTTCAGGATGATGCTGCCGTTCTGCTTTCCGATCAGTCCCGTACATAATGACTCACATCCCATGTTTTTTAATACCTTGGAAACGTTGATCCCCTTTCCGCCGATATCAAAAACCGTTCCGTCTTGGCCGACGGTCTGATCGATGGCAGGATTGCAGGTAACGGTAATGATCATCTATGTGAATTATATCAAAAAGAAAACACCGTTGTTTAGACAACGATGTTTACGACTCTTCCCTTGATGACAAAGTGTTTTTTGATCTCTTTGCCATCAGTATATTTTCTGACGTTCTCCAGCTGTTTCGCCGCTTCGAAGAGTTCTTCGTCTGAAGCATCCGTCTTGGCCATGAACTTGCCTCTGACCTTGCCGTTGACCTGTACGGCGATCTCTTTTTCTTCGACTTCCAGTTTAGATTCATCATAAGTCGGCCACGGACGGTAGTCCAGATCAGTTCTGCCGGTCAGGATCTCATACATTTCACTGCCCAGATGCGGTGCGAATACTGAGAGCATCTGTACGAAATTCACGGCATACTCCTTGTATACTTTCTCTTCCTTGTAGCAGTCGTTGATAAAGATCATCATCTGGGAGATCGCAGTATTCAGACGCAGATTTTCGATGTCTTCCGAGATCTTCTTAACGGTGAAGTTGTAGGAATAATCCAGTTTCCCATCGTTTGTATCGGAAAGCTTGTCCTTCTGTTCCGCCATCAGACGATAGACTCTTTCCAGCCATCTGTGTGCGCCTTCGATGCCCTGGGTCGACCACGGCTTGTCCGCTTCCAGAGGTCCCATGAACATCTCGTATAGTCTCATCGTATCCGCGCCGTATCTTTCCACGATATCGCTTGGATTGACAACGTATTCCGGATAGCGCTTGCCCATCTTGATTCCGTTGGCTCCCAGGATATAGCCCTGATGAACCAGTTTCTGGAACGGTTCTTCGCATGGCGCAAGACCCTTGTCATAGAGGTAGTTGTTCCACATGCGGGCATAAAGCAGATGCCCTACCGCATGTTCCGGACCGCCGATGTAAAGATCCACCGGCATCCAGTGCTTGAGCAGTTCAGGATCCGCAAATCTTTCCTGATTGTGCGGATCGATGTATCTCAGGAAATACCAGGATGAGCCTGCCGAACCCGGCATGGTAGAGGTTTCCCTCTTTCCTTTCTTTCCATGGTATTCGATGTTGACCCAGTCTTGAGCCTTGTCCAGCGGAGCGCCGGTCTTGCTTGGACCGTAATCTTCCAGCTCCGGAAGGATCAAAGGCAGATCTTCGTCGTCCAGAACACCTACGGTGCCGTCTTCATAATGAATGACCGGGATCGGTTCTCCCCAGTATCTCTGTCTAGCGAATATCCATTCTCTCAGCTTGTAGTTGACCTTCTTCTTGCCGATGCCTCTTTCTTCCAGCCATTCCAGCATGGCACTGATCGCATCTTCCTTGTTCAGACCGTCCATGAAACCGGAATTGATATGAATGCCGTCCTGTGTCCAGGCTTCCTTCGAGATATCTCCGCCTTCCAGTACAGGACTGATCTCCAGATCGAACTTGCGGGCGAATTCATAGTCTCTCTCGTCATGGGCCGGAACAGCCATGATGGCCCCTGTGCCGTAGGTCATCAGTACGTAGTCGGAGATCCAGATCGGGATCTTCTTTCCGTTGACCGGATTGATCGCATAGGCCCCGGTGAAAACGCCGGTCTTGTCCTTGTTCAGTTCGGTTCTTTCCATTTCCGACTTGGAAGCGCAGATCTTCTGGTAGGCTTCCACTTCTTCTTTCCTGTCCGGAGTCGTGATCTTTTCTACCAGCGGATGTTCCGGAGAAAAGACGCAGTAGGTCGCGCCAAACAGCGTATCGCAGCGTGTCGTGAAAACGGTAAAGCTTTCCTCATGACCGTCGATCTGGAATACAACTTCTGCGCCGATCGACTTGCCGATCCAATTTCTCTGTATCTCTTTGGTCGATTCCGGCCAGTCCAGAGAATCCAGGTTCTCCAGCAGTCTTTCCGCATAGGCAGGAATATCGATGATCCACTGTTTCATGTTCTTGCGGATCACCGGATAGCCGCCTCTTTCCGACTTGCCGTCGATCACTTCATCGTTGGCCAGAACGCATCCGAGTTCCTCGCACCAGTTGACCGGCATTTCGATGCATCTGGCATAGCCGTCAAGGAAGAGCTGCTTAAAGATCCACTGGGTCCAGTGATAGTAGTCCGGGTCGCTGGTGGAGACGACTCTCGACCAGTCGTACGAGAAGCCGAGACCTTTCAGCTGTTCCGTAAAATGTTCAATATTTCTCTGTGTAAATCCGTCAGGATGATTGCCTGTCTGTATCGCATACTGTTCTGCGGGCAGTCCGAAAGAGTCAAAACCCATCGGATGCAGGACATTGAATCCTTTCATCCTCTTGTAGCGGCTCACGACATCGGTAGCCGTATAGCCTTCCGGATGCCCGGCATGAAGTCCTACGCCGGAAGGATACGGAAACATGTCCAGGGCATAGAATTTCGGTTTCGAAAAGTCACGGATATCCGTCTTGAATGTCTCGTTGTCTTCCCAGAATTTCTGCCACTTCTTCTCAATCGTCTTGTAGTCAAATACGCTCATGATTTACCTCCAAAAACAAAAAAGGTGATCCAAGGGCGCTGATGCGCGGTACCACCTTTATTTCTTACTCTTACTCTTAACGCGAGTTTCACGCTTAATCGTCCGATCAGGCGAGTTCACTGTCTTCTCTTACTGACTTGCACCGTCCGTCAGTTCTCTAAACAGATTCGTTCAGCTACTGCTCCTGAAGATTACTTTCTTATCTTAATATTTTATCCGTTATTTTTCAATACGGATCCTAGATTATCAGCTCGACCCTGATGGAAGGATCTACCAGTTTCGCAAACTGTTCTCCGTTATTCTTTTCTCCTGTCAGATCTCCGTAATGGGTCGGGATGGCAAGCTCCGGCCTGATCAGATTGACCAGCTCGGCCGCTTCTTTATAATCCATCGTATACTTTCCGCCTGCAGGCACAAATGCGATATCGCATCTGACTTTCTCGTTGTCTTCATTCCTGTCGCAGTCTCCCGCCACATAGACGGTCTTTCCGCCTATCCTGACCAGATATCCTACATATCCTTTCTCTTTCGGATGGAAAGGCTTATTCGGATTGTAGGAAGGAATCGCCATGACATCCATGCCTTCCACTACACCCTTATCGCCCGGATTCATCGTAACGACATTCTCTCCGCCCAGGAGATTGTACATGCATTCAGGGATGACATAAACGGTATCTTCTTTCTCGATCTTCGTGATGTCTTCTACGGAGAAATGGTCGAAGTGATCATGGGTAATGAAGATCACATCGGCATCATGGGTTTCTTCTTCGATCTTGTAAGGATCAAAATAAACGGTTTTCTCATCTTCGATTCGGATGGAACTGTGGCAGTTAATACTGATTTTCATGAAGGAGCTCCTTTGCTTTGATCATCTGCAAGTCTTTATCCGGATTCGTAGCGATCTCTCTGCTGACATCGGAGATGATCAGTTCAAAGGTCTGCGCATCCAGTACAGCGTCCGCATTCAGTCCTTTTCCGATCTTGTAGTCTCTTAGACAGTCTGCCAGACTCTGGTCAAAATAGCCGTCTGTCCGGGCTACCGGATAATTCAGGTAATCCAGTGACTGCTGGGCCAGTCTGACCGCATCCGCCACGCAATCCTGTTCATAAGTCTCATCTTCTTCCAGGGCATAGTACAGCTGATAGTAGATTTCCGGCATCCATACTTCCACATCGGGAACGATCCCCGTACCGTGGATCGATGTGCCGTTAGGGGAATACCAGTAGTAGGATGTCATCTTCAGAGCACCGCCGTTGTTCAGCAGCCTGGTCGTCTGAATGACCCCTTTTCCATAAGTCGTAACGCCTACCACCGTCACATCTTCAAGACATTCCTTCAGGCAGATCGTAAAAACCTCGGCTGCCGATGCCGTATTCTCGTTTACCAGCAGGATGATCTTCTTGAAATTGTCATAAGTCTTCTTCGCAGAAGTCTTGTCCGCTATCTCCACGCCGTCGAGGCCTTTCTGACGCAGATAGACCTCATTATTGCCGATAAACAGACCGCAGAGCTCCTTGACAGAACTCTGATAGCCTCCGCTGTCGTTTCTAAGATCGATAATGATCTTGTCCAGATCGGTATATTCATCCAGATAACGCATGCATTCGCTACCCGTATCAGCACCGAAGCTGTTCAGTTCCATGACGACATAATCGTCTTCCTGATAGGCATAGACCGTATTGTTCACCGGACCGCGGATGATCGGAATATCGATCAGTTCTCCTCCTCTTAAGAAGGTGATCACCACTTCCGTGCCCTCCGTTCCCAGCACTCTTTCCCGGATGTCATCGGAAGTAAAACCCTCGATGCTTTCGCCGTCGATCTCCTTAATGATGTCTCCGGCCATGACTCCCGCTTTCTCCGCAGGAGAATTCTTGAATACCTTCTTGACTACCGCGATCGAATCATAGTAGGAATACTCTACGCCGATCCCGACGTAATCCATGTTGATACTGTCGGAAAACTCATTCAGTTCTTCCTTGGACATGTAGCTGGTATACGGATCATCCTCGAAGTCCGTCATTCCGTAAAGCGCCTTGTCTTCCAGTTCTGAGATCAGATCGTCATAATCATCCGCATACAGCCAGTAGTGATCCATGGCATATTCGATCTCTCCGATCACATCCTTCGTATCGGCATCATAAGTCGGATGGATCACCCTGAAAAGGACATATCCTCCTATCGTTCCACACAGGAAAAACAGAAGACACAGCAGAAAAACCAGGAATCTCTTCTTTCTCTTGTTTCTTCTTTCTTCTCTTTCCGATCTGAGAGGTACTTTCTCCAGATCAAAATACACTTTATCTTCCATTACTGATCCCCTAATTCGCCGGCAGATACCACTCCGGATTCAGAATACACGGAGCGCCCTGACGGAACGATCCGTCATCGTAGTAACAGCGATTGTTGTAGGCAGTCCTTCCTCTGCCGACGGAGAAAGTCGCATTCCAGCCCATGGCCAGATAATCCAGCAGTTCGCCGTTCCCCAGATAATACATTTCAATATGACAGTGCGGACCGGTAGAAGAACCGGAAGATCCGACTGTACCGATCACTTCATCCTGCAGGACATAATCGCCGTAACTGACATAAACGCTGTGCAGATGGAAGAAGATCAGTCCGTAGACTCTTCCGTTGACTTCACACATCATGTAAACCTGATTGCCACCGCCCGAGATCCAGTATCCGCAGGAACTGCCCAGATAACCCGGATCGGAACAGCTCTGGTCTGCACGGATGATGACGCCGCCGGCCGGAGCGTGGATCTCCGTTCCTCTGGTAGCCGCATAGTCGACACCCAGATGCCACTTGCCGTCAAGGAAGTTCGGAGAATAGTTCCATACCGTTGCCGTGATCCAGGAATTGTGGACTGCAGCCACAAAACCGGTATTGATCGTTACACCCGTTTCTTTTAAGGCTTCTTTCAGGTCTTCAAACGATTCATAGATCGCATCTCTTTCTTCCGTCATCTGATCCAGTTCTTCATTGATCCTGGCTTCTTCTTCTTCATAGAATTCCTTCATCACCAGCAGTTCCGCCTGCTTGGAGACGATTTCCTGATAGCTCTCATCCAGGGTCGCTTTTGCGGCATCCAGTTCCGCCTTGTCTGCGTTCAGCTGGTCAATGATGGCAATCAGTTCTTCCCTGTCTGCCTTGTCTTTCGACACGATTGCCTCGACGCCGTAGACCCTCCTAAGCATATCCGTAAAAGATCTGGATCCCAGAATGAACTCCAGATAACCGTTAAAATGCATCGTTTTCTGCGCTTCTACCATCCTGTTTTTTACTCTGGTATTCAAGGCTTCCACTTTCGCTTCGTTTTCCGCGATCTGGACCTCTAGTTCTTCGATCCTGACTTTCAGTTCATCGATCTGCTTCGCCAGGGCATCGATCTCGCCCTGCATCTTTTCCGCCTTCTCGGCATACTCTCTGGCCAGCTGCGCAGCCTTGTCGCGGTCGTCCTTTGCGCTGGCGATCTGGTCCTCCAGAGCCTGCAGATTATTCTGCGTATTCACGGCGATGCGCTCGCATGCAGCCTTGTCCTTATCGATGACACACTTTTCGTAATCCGATTTTTCTTCCGTCTCATCGTCGTCTTCCGCATACACCAAAGAAGCACCGGAAAACACCGGTACGATCAGAAGCAGCGTAAACAGTACAACGATAATTCTCTTTATCATCTGGTAAGCCTCAGATATTTACAGACGGAGATATAGGAACCGATAAAACCGACAAGAAGTCCGATTACCAGTAAAGCTCCGCCAAGATATAAAACAAACGGATAGACAGGAATCAGAGTGATCACACCTGCCAGAACACCGCCGGTAGCCTCATAAAGCCAGTAGTAGGCATAGACGATCGCGGCGATCGGCAGTATCGATCCGAAGATCCCGATAATGATCCCTTCCACCAGGAAAGGCGCCCGGATATAGCCGTTTCTGGCACCGACATTACGCATGATCCAGATCTCGTCTTTTCTGGCTGCGATCGTGATCTTGATCGTATTGTAGATCAGATAGATAGCCAGGAATACCAGAGCCAGGATCAGGATCGCTCCGGCATTCCTTGTGGTATGCAGGATATGGATCAGCGTATACGTCTCGCTGCCTCCGTCCTGTACCGAAGCAATTCCTTTCATCTTCGTGATACTGTCTCTGATCGAACTCATGTTGCTTCCATCGGCCATATAGACGATAAAGGTATCGTGGAACGGATTATCCTCGCGGTACAGTTCAGAGAACTCCGCCATTTCCGGATACTCCTGATTATAGTAATCAAATTCTTCATCTTTCGTCCGATAGACTACCCGGTCTACATTTTCCATCTTTTCGATCTCGCCCTTCATGGAAGCGATCCTGGATGAATCGGTAACGTCATAGTCGATCAGACAGACCAGAGAGATAGACTGTTCGATCTCCTGGGTCAGATAAGCCATATTGACCGCAAAAGCCGCAAAAAAGCCTACCAGCAGAAGCGTAATGGTAACGGCAGACGCGGAAGAAACAGCCATCGCAAAATGACGCTTGACACCGATAAAACCTTCTTTAATATGCCGGAAAAAACGTCTGAATATCATGACACTTCTCCTTCAGAAAGCCCTTCTGCAGGTGTTTCTGTAACTTCTACGGCAGCCGGTTCCTGTTTTGCTGCCTCGGGAATGGAAGGCTCTTCTTCCATCATTTCCATGACGACAGGCTCTTCCGCTACCTCGACATGTTCAACTGCAGTCTCCGTCTCACGCGGTTCCGGAGTCTTGTCCGCAACGACATGTCCGGCTTCAATACGGATCGTCCGTTTCGGATGTTTCATAACCATCATATCATCATGCGTAACGACAACCAGCGTCGTCTTCTCTTCCCGGTTGATCTTCTCCAGCAGAGAGATCATTTCATCAGTCATTCCCGAATCCAGGTTGCCTGTAGGCTCATCCGCGATCATGATCGTCGGTTTCTTGGCGATCGCTCTGGCAATGGCCGTACGCTGCTGCTGTCCGCCGGAAAGTTCATTCGGCTTGGCATTCGACTTGTCCGCCAGATCGACCAGTTTCAGGACCTCACGGACTCTCTTTCTGATCTTGTCGTCAGGCATATCCAGGATTTCCAAGGCATAGGCGACATTCTCAAAAACGGTCTTCTCCGGAAGCAGACGGTAGTCCTGGAAGACTACACCGATCTTGCGCCGATAGAGATAGACTTTGGATTTCTTCAGCCTGCCGACATTGATGCCGGAAACCAGGACACTGCCGCTGGTCGGTACTTCTTCTCCATCCAGAAGCTTGATCAGTGTCGACTTTCCCGATCCGGTAGGACCCATGATATAGATGAATTCACCGTCGTTTACTTTCAAAGATACATCATTCAAAGCATGTGTACCGTTTCTATACTTTTTGGAAACATTTTTCAGTTCTATCATAAGTAAAATTATAACACTAATAAGGCAATGCCTCAAACCCGCCGTGCAGAATAAAAAACCTTCCGGAGATTCCGGAAGGCCTTTTCTTTCAATCAGGCTTTCTGTCTGATGAAATGCAGGACATACCGCAGCATCCCATAGATCAGAACACTTAACAGCAGGATGCCGCTGAGATAGTATACCGCATTGTAGACCTGATCCGATCTTCCGATCAGGGCCAGTATGGTACTGAGGGTAAAGGACAGCGGAACCAGCGCAGTTTTCAACAGCGTTTCCGCATAGTATTTCTTTTTTAATACATAATGCAATGTAAAACCGATCAGCGTCGCAGCAGCGCCAAGAACGATCCAGTAGTTGTATATCAGCCTAGGAAGCGTTTCGATTCCGAAATCAGGAGACCCGTTTTTTGCGTAAAGCAGCTGATCGCCGTTTTCTCCCGGGTAATAATAGATGAGATCCAGACCGTCGCTTTCACCAAGGACGACGATCGTCTCCGCCTTCTTTCCTAAAAAAGAATGGAGCAGTGTCCTGTAGCAGCTGATCGTCCTGCATGTTCTGTTCTCATCCGGTTCAATAAAATCGCTGATCTCGTATCCGGCAATATCTTCTTTCATAACGGCAACGATCTTTCCGTCCGACAGATTCTCCAGTTTCAGGGCATTCTGTGCCTCTTTCACATAGATCGGCGCATTCAGATGAACGATCAGCACCGTCAGCACGATCGCGCCGAGAAGAAAACCAGCGATCATAGCCTGCATCCTCTTCTGATTGACCGCTCTCTTCAGCAGCGACAGCAGATCTGCGGCATAGCTTTGAGCATCATCCTTACTGAGCGATTCCTTAAGACGCTCACCTCTGAGCAGTTCCGCAACCGAAACTCCCAGAACATCCGCAATGCTTTCCAGAGAACCGATATCCGGAAAACCCTTCCCCGTCTCCCAGCGGGATACCGCCTTATCCGATACATGCAGCAGTTCTGCCAGCTGAAGCTGCGTCAGATCCTTTTCTTTTCTTAGTTCACTGATGAACTTTCCTGTTTTTTCACTGTTCATTCTCAAGACCTCCCGGTTTCAAGATAGTCTTTCTTCTTCTTTATGTCACCCTATGTATCGTAGAGTTGTCCTTCCGGTTTTCTATCACTATCATTATATTATGAGTTAAAAGATGGAAATAATGCTAAAATGGATTTAACAGGGGGTAAAAGTATGAAACTGATACTAGCCATTATTTCTACTGATGATACAAAAGCCTGCATCTCGGCCTTGAATAAGGCATCCTTCCAGGTGACCCGTCTGGCCACTACCGGCGGTTTCCTTTCATCCGGCAATACAACACTGCTGATCGGATGCGAAGACAAGGAAGTCGATAGAGCAATCGAGATCATCGGCAGCGAATCGCAGAGAAGAAAAGAAGCTGTTCCTACGACAATTTCTTCCGACATGTCCAATCTGGTTTCTTATCCGATTGAAGTTGAAGTCGGCGGCGCTACCATTTTTGTTCTGAACGTCGATCAATTCAAGAAACTCTAAGAACTAGAAACCTAGTTCTTTTTTCAAAATGAAAGGATTCAAAGAAGGATTTAAAACCGGAATACCGATCGGACTGGGCTACTTTGCTGTAGCCTTTTCACTCGGCATTGCAGCGGCAAAAGCGGGGCTTAGCCCCTTTCAGGGTTTTCTGACTTCTTTCCTGGTCAATGCTTCGGCCGGAGAGAATGCCGCCTTCATCGCGATCAGGGAGAGTGTTCCTTACATTCAGATGATCCTGATCACACTCGTAAGCAATATCCGCTACGTCCTGATGTCCTTCGCCCTGTCGCAGAAGATCGACCCCAAAGCGAACATTCTTCACAGACTGCTGCTGGGTTTCTATCTGACCGACGAATACTTCGCTCTGGCAATCTCACAGGACGGGTATTGCGATCCTTTCTATTCCTACGGTGCAATCGCTTTTGCGGCACCCTGCTGGGCTTTAGGAACGGCATTCGGCATCCTCATGGGACAGACGCTGCCGTTCAAGATCGTCAGTGCCCTGTCGGTTGCCCTCTACGGCATGTTTCTGGCCATCATCATCCCGCCGGCCAAGAAACAGAAAACGATCGCCGTCCTGATCATCGTCAGCTTTCTATCAAGTTATCTGCTTTCTGAATTTACCCCTCTATCGGAAAGCACAGTAACCATCATTCTTACGATCGTCATATCTTCGTTTGGCGCCATTCTGTGGCCAATCAAAGGAGAGATCCATGAAGACTAATATCTACATCTACATTCTGCTGATGGCGATCACTGTCTTCATCATCCGGGTCCTGCCCCTGACTCTGATCAGGAAACCGATACAGAACCGTTTTATCCGTTCCTTTCTTTACTACGTCCCGTATGTCACCCTGTCCGTCATGACCTTCCCTGCCATCGTTAAGGCAACGGACAATCCGATCTCCGGCATCGTCGCTCTGCTGCTGGGGATGATCGGTGCATACAAAGAACTGGGGTTGTTCAAGGTAACGCTGATCTGCTGCATCAGCGTACTGCTGCTGGAACTGTTCATCTGAAAAGATCTTTCATAATTCAACATACGAGGAGGAAACACAATGGAAATCACCAAGGACATCCGCTATATCGGAGTCAACGACCATCAGGTCGATCTGTTTGAAGGACAGTACAAGGTGCCTAACGGCATGGCCTACAACTCTTATGTCATCCTGGATGAAAAGACGGCGGTCATGGATACCGTGGATCAGCACTTTACCCATGAATGGCTGGACAATCTGCAGAATGCCCTGAACGGACGTCAGCCGGACTATCTGGTCATCCAGCACATGGAACCGGACCATTCCGCAAACATTGCCGCATTCATGAAGGTCTATGAAAAGACAACGATCGTTTCTTCTCAAAAGGCATTCGAAATGATGGAAAACTTCTTCGGCACATCCTACGAAGAAAGAAGGCTGATCGTCAAAGAAGGAGACAGCCTGTCTCTTGGAAAACATGTCCTGAATTTCGTGGCTGCACCGATGGTCCACTGGCCGGAAGTCATCATGACCTACGACAGTTATGAAAGAGCGCTGTTCTCGGCGGACGCCTTCGGCAAGTTCGGAGCTCTGGATGTCGAAGAAGACTGGCTTGATGAAGCGAGACGCTACTATATCGGCATCGTCGGCAAGTACGGGAAACAGGTCCTTTCCGTTCTGAAGAAGGCCTCTTCCCTGGATATCTCCATGATCCTGCCTCTGCACGGTCCGTTCCTCTACAAGAACCTGGGATACTATCTGAATCTGTATCAGACCTGGGCTTCCTACGAGGCGGAAAAAGACGGCGTCGTGATCTGCTATACTTCCGTATACGGACATACCAAGAAGGCTGTGGAACAGCTTGCGCAGCAGCTGAAGGACTTCAATGCACCGGAAGTCAAGGTCTACGACCTGGCCAGAGACGACATGTCGAAAGCCGTTGCGGATGCCTTCGCCTACGGCAAGCTGGTCCTGGCTACGACCACCTACAATGCGGACATCTATCCGTTCATGAAGGAATTCATCCATCATCTGACGGAAAGAAACTTCCAGAACAAGCATATCGGTCTGATCGAAAACGGATCCTGGGCTCCGCTGGCAGCCAAAACGATGAAGGATCTGCTTGCTTCTTCACCGAATCTGACCTTCGTCAATCCGATCGTCCGCATCAGATCGGCAGTCAACGATACCAACAGGCAGGAGATCGAAGACCTGGCAAAAGTCTTATGCATCGATTATGTCGCCAGAGATGAAAGCAGAGCCAACAAGAATGACATGAAGGCTCTGTTCTCGATCGGCTACGGACTGTATGTGGTCACGTCCAACGACGGCAAGAAAGACAACGGCCTGATCGTCAACACGGTCGCCCAGCTGACCGACAATCCGTTCCGAGTCATGGTGTCCATCAACAAGGACAACTACTCCCACCACATCATCAGACAGACCGGCATCATGAACGTCAACTGTCTGAACATCGAAGCGCCGTTCAAGGTCTTCCAGCAGTTCGGCTTCCAGTCCGGAAGAAACACCGACAAGTTCAAGGACGAAAAAGAAATTCTCCGCTCCGACAACGGTCTGGTCTTCCTGCCGCGTTACATCAACGCCTTCTTCTCATTGAAAGTAGAAGACTACAAGGATCTGGGGACTCACGGCATGTTTATCTGTTCCGTACCAGAGGCCAGAGTCATCAACAACATCGAGACGATGACCTACACCTATTATCAGAAGAACGTCAAGCCGAAACCGGATACCCAGGGCAAGAAAGGATTTGTCTGCAAGGTCTGCGGCTATGTCTATGAAGGAGATGAACTGCCTGACGACTTCATCTGTCCGTTGTGCAAGCACGGCGCAGCCGACTTTGAACCGATCCAGTAAAAGTGTAGAATAATAGTATGAAACGTTATTACATCATTTTCAGCGGTATCGTGCAGGGTGTCGGTTTCAGATGGCGCCTGCTGATGTCAGCACAGCGCTACGGCCTGACCGGCTATGCCCGAAATCTGTCTAACGGCAATGTCGAGGTAGAGGTACAGGGACATGGCGTCGATGAATTCCTGGCCGACGCCTTTCAAGAAGACCGCTACATTCAGATCTACGATTATTCCATCAAGGAAATACCGCTCGTAGAAGACGAAAGAAAATTCGATGTAAAGTACTACTGAAACAAAAAAAGACTTCTGAGAAGTCTTTTTCTATTGTCTGAACCGGTACATGATGATGGCCGAAGCCATGCCCACGTTGAGAGAATCGATATTGCGCATGTCTATTTTCATGACGCCGTCTGCCTCCTGCATCAGCTGTTTTGAAACACCGCTTCCTTCGTTGCCCAGGATGAAGGCCATCTTTTCTGTGCTTTCAACTTCATGAAGCTCTCGGGTATTCTCCTGCAGTCCCGTCGCATAGACGGTATAGCCCGCCTGTTTCAGTTTCCTGACTTCATTTAGAAGATCCTTGTGGCAGATGTTCAGGGTATAGATGCCTCCTCTGCAGCTGTCGATGCATTTCTCGTTGTAGATATCCGCACATTCTTCGGAAAGGATCAGCGAATCGAAGCCGAACAGCTGCGCCTCTTCCATGATCCTGCCGATATTCAAAGGATCCTGCAGATGATCAAGGATCATCACCCTGTTTCCGTAATCATCGTTCTCTTTGATCATTGCGGATACGCCGACACAGTTCAGATCAGATCTTTTGCTGATCTTGTTCAGAACTTCTTGCGATACTTCAAGACTGTTTTCAAATTCGAAAGGGATCTCTCCGGTATAGACCAGCTGTTTCAGATAACCGTGTTCCCTGGCTGCTTCTACCATTTCCGGATCGCATAAAAGAAAAGAACTGCAGCGGTATTTCTTCTGATGCAGCTTCGTCAGTTCTTTTACGGTCTTATTCTCTAAAGAAGTGATCATTTCTTTCTTTGTTTAAACAGCAGTGTCGCCGTCACATCCAGCGCACCGCAGGCATTCAGGGCATTGCGGAAATCGGAACCATAAGGGATATAGAGATAATCGTCGCAAAGTTCCAGCAGCTCGCTGGAGATTCCTCTTTTTTCTCCACCCAGCATGATCAGCGCTTTCGGTGCAAAACGTTCCTCGAAGATGTCTTTTGAGCCTTCTCCTCTGTACAGTCCATAGAGATGATATCCGTGATCCTTGTAGCTTCTGATGTCTTCCAGGGCATTTCTGCTGACTCTGATGTTTAGAAGATCGTAGGCTCCGGCAGAAGACTTGAACAGCTGAGGCTCCATGTTCGAATAGTCTCTTTCCGAAAGCAGGACATTCATGAATCCGAAAGCATACAGAGTCCTCAAGGCATAGCCGAGATTGAACGGATCCTCGATCCCATCCAAATAGAAGATGTCTCCGTCGGTGAATTCATCGTTTTTACGCGAAGACACTTCTGCGCCGACACCGCCGTGGCTCTTTCCTTTCAGATATTCCGGAAGTTCTTCCGCTTCCAGCTCCATGAGCGGTATCTCATTCATTCTGGCTATCTTGCGGATATAGTTAAAATCCTTCGTCTTTTTTACCTTGCTGATATAGACTTTCGTTACTTCTCTTTTTCTGCCGTTGATGGCGGCCTTGACCGAGATCGCTCCTTCAATCGTCATTTCTTCTGACCTTTCTGAACATGTCCCCTTCCGATACCGCAAAAGGCATACGGACATGGAGGATCTGCGTCGGCCTGTTGGCGATCTTTACCTCGTTCCAGCCCTCATCAAACATAAGCTGTACCTTGAAACGTTCATTATCGATATCCGGTCCGAAGACCTCGATCTCATCTCCCCAGGCAAAGACATTCTTTACTTCGATCTCTGCCATGTTTTTTACGACATCAAAACCGCGGACATAGGCGACATAGTCATGCGTCACGCCTGCCCCGTTAACGCCATAGAGGTGTTTCGAACTGTCGCATTCTCCGGAAAGAAAGCCGTCATCAGCCGGTCTGTTTTCGGCTTTAGAAAGCTCTTCATCGTAATAGGCCAGTCTTTCCGGACTTAAGGAACCTTTTTCATAGATCTCATCGATCATCTTCCGGTAAGTCTTTACCACCTGGCCGATATAGTATTCCGATTTCATCCTGCCTTCAATCTTCAAGGAAGCGATGCCGCAGCGGATCATTCTCTCTACGTAAGCCGAAGCTCTAAGATCCTTGGAAGACATGGATAAAAGACACTTCGGATCGGAAATCATTTCTTTCCCGTCGTACAGACGGTATTTCCAGCGGCAGGAATGGGCGCAGCCTCCCCTGTTGGCATCCCTTAAGGTCATCCGGTTGGAAAGGACGCATCTTCCGGAATAATTGGAACACATGCCTCCGTGAATAAAGACTTCCAGAGGTACGGATACCTTTCTGGCGATCTCTTCGATCTGATCCATGGATGCTTCTCTGCCCAGAACGATACGGTCGGCACCGAAACGACGCAGGGCCCATACCGCATCCGAGTTCAAAGAAGACAGCTGTGTCGATACGTGACATTCCAGACCCGGCGCTTCCCTTTTTGCGATCTGGATCAGAGCCGGCGAGGAAACGATGATGGCATCGATGCCGATCTTTTCCAGAAACTTCAGATATTCCTTGATTCCGTAGTAATCGCTGTCATGAAAGACGATATTGACCGTTACGAAGACTTTCGCATTATACTGCTTCGCAAATGCGGAGATCTCTTTCAGATCGGCCAGATCGAAATTGGAAGCCCTGGAACGCAGAGAAAAAAGCTTGCCGCCTACATATACAGCGTCTGCACCGTAACGGATCGCGATTTTCGCCTTGGCAAGATCCTTTGCCGGGGCAAGCAGTTCTATTTTATTCATCTTTACTGATGTTCGTTTTCTGATAGAGATATCCGGTGGAATAGTTGTCCGGATGATTGTAGATCAGATTGTTTCTGATAAATTCCTTGTTTTCAGGGGTCAGACGGGCAAGATCCCGGCAGATCTGCACGATCAGACTTTCATCTTCGATAAACAGCGTATCGACGATCCCGGCTCTTAAATCATCTTTCAGTTCACAAAGCTCCCGGAACATTTCAAAAATATAATCCGTATAGATCATCGTTCCCTGATCATCTTCCATGATCGGCAACGCATAGTCCCTTTTCTCTTCCACCAGTTTCAGCGTATCTTTGTTCAGATAATCGTATTCCTTCCCTATCTCGTTGAAGTAGTTCGTCAGGAATTTCCTGCGGGAATAGGACATGCGCAGATGTCCGAATATCTGCATATCCACTTTTCCGGAATTGTTATGAACGATATGTCTGACTTCCGAAAGAGTCAGTTCTCTTGAAATCACAGCCGACTGTATTCCCTGGCTCAGTATGAATGCGGTATCCAGAGTATTGCACAGTACGGTCTTTCCGTCATAGATCAGCCTAGAAAGCAGGCCGTAAGGGATGGCCCTCTCCATGACGCCCAGATCGTGAAAATAAATACCGGAGACATCCAGTTCGCGGATAAACGACAGATAGGCATCCAGCGTTTCCAGATCATCTTCGGAAATGAAGTTGTCCATGGCGATATAACACTTCAGATAGTTCTCATGGCAGTATTCGGCAATCTCCTTGATCTCCTGAAGCGAATAGTCATAAGCACTGGTAAAAAGCCTGCCGATAATGACACCGTCAACGATCGGAGCGATCTTATCCAGCAGTGTTTTTTTTCTTAACGTCACCAGCAGTTCCATAAACTCATTGTACCTAAAATACAAAAGAAAATCACACTTAATGTGTGATCATCCCTTGTTTGTTTCTTTATTCACTTCCCGCATATGCCTGCGGCGGTCCAGATTAGTCAGATAACGTTTCCTTAGACGGATGGCATCCGGCGTGATCTCAACCAGTTCATCGTCGTTGATGAATTCCAGCGCCTCTTCCAGCGAGAAGATCCTGGCCGGAACCAGTTTCATCGCTTCATCGTTACCGGTAGAACGGATGGCTGTCATCTTCTTGTTTACGGTAGGATTGACTTCGATATCCTGGTTCTTCGAGGATACGCCGACGATCATGCCTTCATAGACTTCCGTCTGCGGCGTCACAAACATCTGTCCTCTTTCCTGCAGGTTCCACAAGGCATAAGTCATTGCCTTGCCGGAAGCCATAGAAATCAGGGCTCCGTTGGCTCTCTGCGGCACTTCTCCGGCAAACGGTTCATATTCGATGAACTTGCGGACCATGACGCCTTCGCCCTTGGTGTCGTTGATGAACTCGCTGCGGTAACCCAGAAGACCTCTGGTAGGCACATGATAGATCACCTTGGTGTAGGAACCTTCGTCCTGAATGTCCATCATCTGTCCTTTCCTAAGATTCAGCTTGTTTATGACCGAACCGGAATATTCGTTCGGAACGGAACAGATTACTTCCTCGATCGGTTCGCACAGTCTTCCGTCTATCGTCTTAAAAATGACTTCCGGTCTGCTTACGGCGATCTCATAGCCTTCCCTGCGCATGTTTTCCAGCAGGATAGAAAGATGCAGCTCACCTCTTCCGGAGACCTTAAAGGTATCGGTAGTATCGGTAGGTTCCACCTTCAGTCCCACATTGACTTCCAGCTCCCTTTCCAGTCTTTCCTTGATGTTTCGGCTGGTCACGTACTTGCCGGACCTGCCCTGGAATGGCGAAGTGTTGACCATGAAGTTCATGCTTAAGGTCGGTTCTTCGATATCGATCTGCGGGAGCGGTTCATAGACGTTCTCCGGACCTATCGTATCGCCGATCTCGATATTCTCAATACCGCTGAGCAGCACAATATCCCCGCACTGGGCTTCGGATACCGCCGTTCTTTTCAGACCCTGGTAGTTGTACAGATTGGCGATCTTGCGGTTTTCTTTCTTATTCAGATTGTTGCATACGGAGATCATCTCGTTCTGTCTGATGACGCCCGAATAGACTCTGCCGATGCCGATCCTGCCGATGTAGTCGTCGTAAGCCAGAGCGCTTACCTGCATCTGCAGCGGTTCATCCATTCTGTTGGGATACGGATCGACATGGGAGACGATGGTTTCAAACAGCGGATTGATATTGTTGTTGGAATCGCCCGGATTGTAGCGGACGATGCCGTTTCTGGCGATGCCGTAAAGGATCGGGAAATCCAGCTGGTCGTCGTTGGCGCTCAGATCCAGGAACAGATCGTAGACTTCATCGATGACTTCATTGATCCTGGCATCCTTCTTGTCGATCTTGTTGATGAGAAGGATCGGTCTTAATCCCGCATCCAGCGATTTCTTTAATACGAATCTGGTCTGCGGCATCGGTCCTTCACTGGAATCCACCAGCAGGATGACGGTATCCACCGTCTTGATGATACGTTCCACTTCGCTGGAAAAATCCGCATGTCCCGGCGTATCGACGATATTGATCTTGTAGTCCTTGTAGTTGATGGA
>JAFZQL010000001.1 GCA_017620435.1 Erysipelotrichaceae bacterium | reverse complement strand
TACTGTAAGGATTCACCGTTGAGAGAGATCCTTAGAGAAGTCCTGAAAGAGAAAGGGATCGAGATGAAAGAGCGTTCTACCCACGGCGGTCTGGAATGCGGTATCTTCAAGGGTCTGGTCCCGGATCTGGATATCATTACCTACGGTCCGATCGAAGTCGGAGAACACACTCCGGAGGAGAAGCTTGATCTGGCTTCCTTCGACAGGGCCTATGAGAATCTGATCGAAGTGCTGAAAAGATGTAAATAAAAAGTGCCGATCGGCACTTTTTTAATCTTCCAGTTCTCTGCACTTTTCCAGAAGAGAGATGATCGGTAGATGCTGAGGGCAGACGCTTTCGCACTGACCGCATTGCAGACAGTCGCTCGCTTTTCCCTTTCCTGTGGTAACGATCACATATTCCCTCTTGGTCCTGAATTCCGGAGAGCCTTTTCTTCTGTTTTCTACCGCAAAGATATCAGGGATCGGGATCTCCATCGGACAGCCTTCGGTACAGTATCTACATCCTGTACATGGGATGGATTGATCTGCATCGATCGCTTCCTGTGCGGCTTCAATCACTTTTTCTTCTTCTTCGTTTAAAGGCCTGAAGTCTTTCATGTAGCTGAGATTGTTTTCCATCTGGGCAATGCTGCTCATACCGCTCAGGACTTTAAAGATCCCCTCCTGCGATGCTACGAAGCGTACAGCCCAGGATGCGTACGATGCGTCAGGATCGGCCTTGTCGAAGATTTCCTTGACAGTAGGGATCGGATCCGCCAGGATGCCTCCCTTAACGGGTTCCATGACCACCACTTTCTTGCCGTGTTCTCTGCAGATCTCCAGGTTCTCTTTGGATTTCACGCCCGGATTCTCCCAGTCGGCATAGTTGATCTGCAGCTGTACGAAGTCAACATCCGGATGCTGCGCCAGCAGTTCTTTCAGCAGCTCAGGATCGCCATGGAACGAAAAACCGTAATGCTTCACCAGACCTTTTTCTTTCAGTTGTTTCACATAGTCCCAGATACGGAACTCTTCGTATTTTTTATAGTTTCCTCTTTGTATCGCATGCAGCAGATAATAATCAAAATAGCCGGCCTGTGTTCTTTCCAGGGAAATATTAAACTCGTTTTTCGCTTCTTCTTCGCTGTTCATATCCGGAGAACACATCAGCTTGCTGGCAAGCGTATAGCTATCTCTTGGATATCTTTCTACCAGAGCCTGACGGATCGCCTCTTCCGATCCGGGATAGGCAAAGGCGGTATCGAAATAGGTCCCTCCGGCTTCGATGAACAGATCGACCATCTTCTTGACCTGTTCCACATCGATCGTCCCGTCTTCGAACTTCGGCAGACGCATGAGTCCGAAACCCAGTTTCAGTCTGTTCTCATCCATAATTGCTTCCTTTCCTACTTCTTCCATTTCCCCAAAAGATAACGCATTTCTGCTCCCTTGGATATGTTTCCGTCTACTTTCATCTGTCCGTTCACGAACAGTTTATCGGCAGATACGGTTCCTGTTGCCATGTTGTAGAGATTATCGAAACTGGTAGAGACTGTCACATCCGCACCGTAGTAGTCGTAAGGCTGCATCTCCATGCCCTGTTTCGTAAACTTCACATAAAATGTACCCTCACCCGGTCCTTCGATACGGATCTGGGCGACATTCTGATAGTCGTCGTTCTGTTTTGACAGATATGCGTTGCGGTATTCCTCCAGATCTTCATAGGCTACCTTCAGGACATCGTAGGCATCCCGGAACGTAACGTTCGGATCATGGCCGCTGCCGCAGATATCGGCATACATCTTCATGTAGGTCTGGGCGGAACGGTCCCACGAGAAGTCCTTCCGCATGCAACGGTCCCTGATCGTCTTAAAGACATCATAGCGGGCAAAGTAGACCTTGATTGCTTCGTCTATCGCCAGCATCAGTGCCTTGGCGTCGTAGGAGGCAAAAGAGAATCCGTCTCCAATCCCGTCGAAGTCGGAATAAGGGCGTATCGTATCCTTGAGCCCTCCCGTTTCGTGGACGATCGGAACGGTCCCGTAACGCATGGCCATCATCTGGGACAATCCGCAAGGCTCAAAGGCGGAAGGCATCAGATAGAAGTCCGCTCCCGCAAAGACTCTGGCGGCCATTTCTTCGGTATACTGATCGGAGAAGCCGAACTGTCCCGGATAGGCTTCTCTGCATTCGTTGAAGTAATTGACGTAGCGTTTCTCGCCCTGTCCGAAGATGACGATCTGTACACCCTTCTTCATCAGTTCCGGCAGGATCTGACAGATCAGATCGACGCCCTTCTGTTCCACCAGTCTGGCTACGACCGCAAACAGAGGCCAGTTCTTTTCTTTTTTCAGGCCGAACTGTTCCTGGATATATTCCTTGCATTTCTCTTTTCCGCGTTTGTTCCGGATCATAAAGTTGGCAGGGATACGCGGATCAGTTGCCGGATCGTAATGATCGGGATCGATGCCGTTGAGAATGCCGTACATCTTGGATTCGATCATGTCGCAGACACCTTCCAGACCCTTGCCAAACTGCGGCGTATGGAGTTCTCTGGCATAGGTCGGAGAAACGGTCGATACCGCATCCGCCATCAGCATCGCTCCTTTCATCAGATTGATATCAGATCTTCCCTGATAGTCGTAGGCAAGACCTCCTTCATACCAGCCCTGATCCAGAGCGAACGTCTTAGTCAGCTCGGATGCGCCGAACTGTCCCTGATAAGCAATGTTGTGGATGGTAAATACCGTCTTGACGTTACGGTAACGTCCATGTATCGCCTGGTCATCTTTCAGATAAATCACGCAAAGGGCGCTCTCCCAGTCGTTGCAGTGCAGGATATCGGGGATGAATCCGATCTCTTCCATGCCGTCGATCACAGCTTTAGAGAACCAGGCAAAACGGAAACGGTCATCATCGTAGCCGTAGAGTCTGTCCCGATGAAACAGATCCATGTTGTCGATAAACCAGACGGTAACACCGGACAGAACGGTCCTGAACAGGCCGCAGTACATGGTCTTGTCTCCCAGACTTACAGTAAAGTCTTTGACATATTCACATTCTTTTTCAAATCTGTCTCTGACACACTTGTAGTAAGGGGTGATGATCTCTACCTCGTTTCCGCTTTTCAGCAGTGCCGGAGGCAAAGAGAAAGCGACATCAGCCAGACCGCCTGATTTGGAATATGGCGCACATTCACTGGTGACAAACAGGATCTTCATGGTTTTTCTCCTTTGATGATTTTATGTTTCCTTGTTTCTTTTATTGTATCACTGAACAGACATCGGTTTTTCTGATGCTAAATCAGGTCTTTTTTCATTTCGTCATCGCCAGCAGCAGCGTTCCGAGCAGAAACAGTACAATAGAGGTATACAGTACCAGTTTCGTTTTTCTGGATATTTTTTCAAATTCTTTATAGAAAATCCCCCAGAAAATTGTCCAGAGATTGGATGTTCTGCCTAAGAGAAAGGAAATCGTAGCGCTTAAAGATGGCATTGAGTAGATGGAGATCAGGTTGCCTCCGTAATGGCAGCAGGCACTGATAAAGCCCAATAGGATCGGTTTTTTACTGGAGCCGATGCAAAGTACAGTTCTCCACTGTTTCTTTTTGGTAAAAATGAATAAGGAAACAAGCAATACGGACAGGAAAGAACCTGTTGCCATATAGGCGCAGGTAAGGACAGGAGGAATACCTCTGGCAGTTCCTGTTGCCGTTCCAATGGACCAGCCGTTGGTCAGGATCGCTGATGCCAGCATAATGCCTAATACCGGTAAGGTTACAGAATTCTGAGCATTGCCGATGCCGTGATCTTCATTTCTCAGATAGGACGCATAGGCGGAAGTCATTCCCGCAGCAATATACACAACGGCAATGAGTATGATCATAAACAGACCGTTTTCAGGGATACCTTCTTCCAGGATCGAAGTAACCAGTCCCATAATGACACCGACTCCACCGCTTACTGTAACCGATAGAATCAGTCCCACGTTTTTCATGACCGTCAGGGAACAGAACAGTCCCATAGACATCATGGCTCCACCCATCAGGATTCTGCCTATAACCGGCAGATTCTGCCGAGTAAGTTCTATGATGGAAGCATCCAGCAGTCTAGGTGCAACAATCAGGGTAATCATCCATATGATGAGAAACGAAAAAGTATAAAGCCAGAAGACCAGTCCGGTAATGGGATAGTCCTTCAGGTGTTTCACTACCTGCATCCAGCTGCCCCACATGGCTGCAGCGAACAGCGTTAAAACAAATGCCAATCCAATTGAAAAGTACATATAATCTCCTTTAACAAAACTGCCTTGAATCAAGACTTCATCCATAAGAACGGCTGCTTACCCTCCCTGAATTCTGATGCAATTCCGGATTACCTTCCGAACATCGTTTAATCGATCCGCGTCCCTCTGCCGACATCTTACGAGTTTATTATAGCAGTTACACGAAACGATCACAGAAAACATGTTATGATGAAGACAGAAAGATACGGGCTTGGCCCGAAGAAAGGATCATTTATGTTACACGAGGTTGATTTTCTCTCTTTTAATGAACGGGACAGGGTCTACGGATGGATCTATGTGCCTGCCTGCAGACCTTTAGGCATCATTCAGCTGATTCACGGTTTCGGCGAACATTCCCGCCGTTATCTGCACATGATCACCAGCTTCATGGAAGCAGGATATATCGTTGCGGCAGATGACCACGTCGGCCACGGCAAGACCGCTCTGGAAAACAACAGCTGGGGCAACTGGGGCGAGAAGGGCTTTGAGACGATGGTCGAGGATGAAAAGAAACTCCATGATCTGGTCGTCGAGAAGTATCCGGATCTGCCTTACTTCATGTTCGGACATTCCATGGGTTCCTTCATTACCAGGCAGTACATCGCCAGATACGGAAAAGATCTCTCCGGCGCAACGATCTGCGGCACGACCGGCATATGGCCGAATCTGGATGAAAACATCGCGATCGTTCAGAAGCTGGTGGATGAAGGAAAGGGCGATGATTCCGATCCAACGCTTGGCGCTACCTTCATGGGCTGGATGTTTGCCCGCTGCAAGGAAGGCGTTACCCTAGGCAATGAATGGATCTGCGACAGCCCGTATGTACAGAAGGATCACGCGGAAGACCCGTTCGATGCCTTTACCAAGCCGACATCCAACCGGGCATGGCTTTACTTCCTGCAGATGATGAAAGACATCACCGGAGAGCAGTGGGCAAAGAAGGTTCCAACAGAACTTCCTATCTACAACATCGCCGGAGACCAGGACCCGGTAGGACAGTACGGCACAGGGGTCTATCAGGCAGGCAACTGGCTGACGGATACAGGTCATAACGTAACGACAGTCCTCTATACCGGCTACCGTCACGAGATCCACAACTACAGCGACATCAAGGAAGAAGTGGAAGACGGCATCATCGCTTTCTTCGACAGCTGTATCCTGTAAATTAGACATATGTAAAAGAAGGGCTGATGCCCTTCTTTTTTGTTTTTCTATAATCCTGTCTACAGTTTTACTGTTCTCGGCACTTCCGTAAAGGAATAGAAAGTTGCTTCTCCTTCTTCAAAATACAGCACGATGGTATTGTCGTCGTTCTCATCGTACATGCCTCTGAGCGTCGGATTCTTGTCCAGCATGTCTTTCTTGGCTTCTACCCGGTCATCAGGAATCAGTTTTCCTTTCAGTCTGAGCCATCTTCCGTCTTTGAAGCAGCAGATTTCGGCACTTGGATTTTCCAGCAGCTGCCTGTAGCAGTCTTTCTTCTTTCCGGTCTGAATGTAGAGTTTTCCTTCAAACTCTTCCGCCGTTCCGAACGGTCTGACTCTCGGCTGATCGCCTTCTACAGTAGCCAGATAATAAACACCGCATGATTTGATAAATTCCAGTACTTCTTTCATCTTCATTCTCCTGTCTTTACGATAATTCTATACTCATCTGATGCATAGAAACCGACAAAGTTCCTGATCATCTTTACCGCGTTTTCATTTGCCTTGTTCAGAATACCTTTTTCAAGTGCCTTCTCTTCTTCCGCATGGATCAGTTCCGCAAAAGATACCGCATAATCCTGCGGATCGATCGGATTGAGGATGTTGTTCTTGACTTCATAGAAAACGTAGCTGTCCGGATCGATCACGGAACTGAGGATTCTGGCCTGCGGAAGGATGACGGTCAGTTCTTTCTTCTCGAAATCTTTTTCTACCTGGACTTCCGAGAAATCGATCCCTGCCTTGATCTCGCCGTCATAGCTGTAAGAAAAACTGTTGGTCGTAAGGGGGATATCGTGAATGAAATCGATGCCGATGCTGGTCAGATCCAGTTTCTTGGTGCTTTCGACCGTTTCAACGCGGGAGAAATAGTACTCGGCCGTATTCAGTTCTCCAAGTTCTTTGATCCCCGACTGCAGAGTCTCTCCTAAAACCGTCAGTTCTTCCCGGATCATTCCTTCGTTATCCGTGCTGATCGGATCGACTTTCTTGGAGTATACTTCGAAATACCACCACGATCCGGCAACGCAGAGTATCGCTACCAGAAGCAGCAGTTTGATGACATTCTTTATTTTCATAACAGTTTCCTCTAATAAGATTTTATCAAATTTATCAGGGAATATGCTAAAGTTAAATTGACTTAAGGAGAAAACGAAATGAGTGAAATATTTGAAAGATGCAGAGAAGCTGCAGACTATATCAGAACCAGATTTGATGCAAGCGATGCGATCGGACTGATCCTGGGTTCGGGACTGGGAGAGCTGGGCGACGAGATCGAAGATGCTGAAATCGTGAACTATACCGATATTCCGAATTTCCCTAGGACTACGGTTCCGGGACATGCGGGGCAGCTGGTATGCGGAAAACTCAACGGCGTGAAAGTCCTGTGCATGAAGGGACGTTTCCATTTCTACGAAGGTCATGACATGAAGACGGTGGCGATGCCGGTGAGAGTCATGAAACTGCTGGGTGTAAAAGCCGTGATCGTAACCAATGCGGCAGGCGGTGTCAACCGGACATTCAAGCCGGGCACACTGATGTTTATCGATGATTTCATCAACTACATGGGAGACAATCCGCTGTACGGACCGAATGCCGATGAATTCGGACCGCGTTTCCCGGATATGACCAAAGCCATAGATGAAGAATACAACGCTCTGGGAAAGAAGTGTGCTGCCGAACTGGGTATTGAAGTCAGAAGCGGTGTCTACATGTCTTTCAGAGGTCCGAACTTCGAGACTCCGGCCGAGATCAGATTCGCCGAGACGATCGGTGCAGATGCAGTAGGCATGTCTACGGTTCCGGAGATCCTGGCAGCCAGACACTGCGGTCTGAGGCTGATCGGCATTTCCTGCATTACCAATATGGCTGCAGGCATTACCGGAGAAGAACTGACCCATGAGGAAGTCCAGGAAACGGCTGACATGGTCAAAGGTCAGTTCAAGCAGCTGATCAAAGAAATCGTCGGCAGGATGTAAGTAACAGGCTATAGATCATCCGATCTATGGCTTTTTATCAGGATAGGCTATAATTGTCTGAAAGAAAACGATGATACAGGATATTTACCCAAACAGATACGATGTTTCATACACACCTCGTCAGATCAGAGAAAATGATTTTGTTTTTCTGTTCAGTAAAGAGGGAAAAACGGTTCTTTTCGATGATAAGATCCCCCGTTACAAGGAGCTGAAAGATCGTCTCCATGATACGCAGTACCTTTTTTCAATCGATGAGGAGTGTTTTTATCTGGGCCGCCAGAAGGACGACGATTTTGACTGGATCAATGCCAGGAAACAGTTTCCTGTACTGTGCGATGCGCACTGTTTTGCCTTGGCTACGGCTTTACATCTGTACCGCTGGTATTCTACGCATGTCTACTGCGGCGCATGCGGACATAAGCTGAAGCATCTGGAAAACGAGCGAGCGCTGAAATGTGAAGCCTGCGGTCGAGTCTTTTATCCTGTCATTTCTCCAGCAGTCATCGTTGCGGTGACAGAGGGGGATAAACTGCTGATGTCCAGATATGCTTCAAGAGAATACAGAGGAACCGCTCTGCTGGCGGGATTCTGCGAAATCGGCGAGACTCCGGAAGATACCTGTGCAAGAGAGGTCATGGAAGAGGTCGGAATAAAGATCAGAAACATCCGTTACTTTGCCTCCCAGCCATGGGGTATCGAATCGGATCTGCTTCTGGGCTATGTAGCCGAAGTCGACGGCGACGATACGATCCGCATCGATCAAAATGAACTGTCGGAAGCGCTGTGGGTCGAAAGAAAAGACATCGAAGAGAGAAGCGACCTGAAATCACTTACAGCTACGATGATCGAAGCATTTCGTAAAGGTGAAATATAAAACCCTCCGTTAGCGGAGGGTTTATTCTACATAACAGATCTTATCGATCTCTCCTTTTTCGTTGATCCTGAGACAGCTAAGCTTTCCCAGCCCGCTTCCCATCGCACAGCCGCAGTCGATGTTGTACCATACATATCCGTTGCCAAAGTCGTGAATATATACGTCATCATTGCCGGAAAGCCTCCTGCTGATGATATGACCGGAAATCAGCGTGACCGGTCTGTCGATCTCATCGTGATAGCTGAGCATCTCCAGGGAATACGGGAACATGTTCCAGACGAAGTCCTGTATCTCCATCAGCCTGCCTGCATAGTCTGAAGTAAAACGGTCGATACCGTCAGTCATCACGCCGGTATGGGACAGGATGTAGCGGTGATCATTGATGTCGAGATTTCTTACAACAGTCGTTCTGTTTCTGATATAAGAGATGATCTCTTCTCTTTGCTGCTCATCCAGATCCATCAGCTTCTGATAGGTCTCCTTCCCGCCGTTTGCCGCGAAGAACCAGGATTCCTCATCCAGTCCATCCAGATAGGTCAGCATCATATGTTCATGATTGCCCAGAAACATCTCGACATTGTCTCTGTTCATGATATCCTGAAGTATCTTAAAACTGTCCGGTCCTCTGTCGATGACATCTCCCAGCACATAAAGCCTGTCATCTTCTTTCAGATCGATCTTTTTCAGCATGGCTTCATATCTGTCATAGAGGCCATGGATATCGGACATGATATAGATACTGCTCATCAATTACAATTATAGAACTTATTGAAGACAAAAAGAAAACCATCTTTCGATGGTTTGTTTTTATTCGTAAAGAGAATAAACTTCCGATACCGGCGTATGGCAGGATACGGCCAGGATCAGTTTCGACAGCATCCATCCGACGGACAGTGTCGTGATCTTGTCGGTATTCTTCAGGTCTTCGCTGGACGGAATGATCGTATTGGTTACAACGACTTCCTTGATCGGAGAATCCTGAATACGAATCGCTGCGTTGTTTGAGAAGAGTCCGTGCGTCACGCAGACATAGATATCTTTCGCTCCATGTTCTTTCAGAATGTTTGAAGCGGCGATCAAAGAACCTCCCGTATCACAGATATCATCAACGATGATTACATCCTTGCCTACTACATCACCGATCACGTTGCAGGCTTCTACCACATTGGCCTGCGGACGTCTCTTGTCGATGATAGCCAGAGGAGTCGCCAGCATTTCCGCCATGATCCTGGCACGTTTTACGCCGCCGTGGTCAGGCGATACGACAACGATCTTTTCCGGATCAAGGTGTTTTCTCTTGAAGTACTGTCCCATCATCGGAACAGTCGTCAGATCATCGACCGGGCAATGGAAGAAACCCTGAATCTGAGCGGCATGCAGGTCGAAGGTAACGACACGGTTGGCTCCTGCCTGTTCCAGCATCGAAGCAACCAGTTTAGCGGTGATCGGCTGTCTCGGCATGGCTTTTCTGTCCTGTCTGGCATAGCCGAAATAAGGAATGATGCAGGTGATCTCGGCTGCCGAAGATCTTCTCACGGCATCCAGACAGATCAGCACTTCCATCAGTGTATCATTGACAGGCTTGCAGGTGCTCTGAATGATGTAGCATCTCTTGCCTCTGACGCTCTCGCCCAGTTCGACCAGCGTCTCGCCGTCGGCAAAATGTTTGATCTCAACCTTTCCCGGTTCGATGTTCAGGTAGTTGCATACTTCCTTGACCAGAGATACGCTGGAAGACAGCGGGAATACGACGACATCGTCAAGGCTTTCTTCCTTGGATGTCAGGGCATCTTCAACGGTAAACTTCTTAACCGTTTTATGTTTGATCTCGATCGGCTGATAATGGATACGTTCATAGTCGCGCAGTCTGCTGCTGCGGATCGCAAAGGATTCCAGAATGTTTCCTTCCTGCACTAGCATCGCCGCATCATAATCCTGCGACATCAGCCTTGTATAATCGTCTCCGTTCAGATCAGGATACAAAGGAGAAACCAGTAAAGTCTTTCCTTCCGAATCGATCTCAGAAATCACATCCGCAACACTGTTTTTTATGACACATCCCGGAACTTCTGAATCGGCACCGATAATGAAAATATCTCTGATATCCTTCAGTTTACGGATCTCTTTTACGATATGTAAAAGAAGATTACCGCCCAGATAAGGAGCTTTCGATAACTGCTTCTCTTGTTCATCCCGGATAAATATAATCGCGTTATTCATGGTTTTCTCCTTCGTGTACAGATTTATTATACTATTTATTGATTCAATGTTCTCGTAAAACGGATATAATATCCGCTGTCTTTCATCTCCTGCGCTATTCTTCTGATCTCTTCTCTGTCTTCGGCAATACAGAAGACCGTTGAACCGCTCCCCGACATCAGCACATTACGTGCGCCTGCGGCTTTCAGTTTCTCTTTTACGGTTACGATATCGCTGTTGAGAAGGAAGGCCGGCTGTTCCAGGGAATTCCCCAGCAGACCGTCGATGTTTTCGCCGCTGATCAGAGCTTCTCTCAGCCTTGGAATATCCGGATGATCGCATTTATCCAGATCAAGAAGTTCATAGGCCTGTTTTGTCGATACTCCGGACCACGGTTTGACCAGCAGGATATAGTAGGTCTTCTTCAACGGAATCGCTTCGATCTGTTCTCCCAATCCGCCTACCATAGCCGGGACATTATAGTAGTTGAACGGAACATCCGCTCCCACCTGCATGCAGATATCCCGTATCTGTTCATCGGTCATTTCCAGATCGTGAATGGCTTTCAGTATTCTCAAGGCAGCAGCCGCATCCGCAGTTCCTCCGCCCAGTCCGGCCTGTGTCGGGATCTGTTTATTCAGGACGATACGGTAATGATCTTCCATAGAATAGCGTTCCTTGAGAATCCGTATCATTTTAATAACGGAGTTCTCTTCCGTATTGCGGATATAGTGACGGTTGCACTGGTATTCGTCCTTCTCCGATACGGCGATCTCCAGTTCATCGTAAAAATCGATCGGAAGCATGATGGAGTTCAGATCGTGATAGCCGTTTTCTCTGACACCGTAAATATCCAGAGAAAGATTGATCTTGGCATAGGCTCTCTGTTTCATCGCTTACCTCTCTTCCAGGAACCGATGGATCCCAAGGAATTCCTCCAGAGACAGCTGCTGGGCTCTGATATTCGGATCCATGTTCAGTTCCGTAAACATCTCCTGAAGCAGATCCGTTTCATACAGATCTTTCAGATTGTTGTACAGGGTCTTTCTACGCATCCGGAAACAGTTCTTTACCAGTGAAAAGAAACTCTTTTCGAATTCCCTGTCTCTTTCCCTGACGGGGGTAAAAGATATGACGGCGCTGTCGACCTGCGGTTTCGGATAGAAGACTTCCTTGGATACATTCATCTCCACTTTTACATCAAACAGATACTGCACCTCGATGCTTAAGGCACTGTAGTCTTCGCTGCCGGTCTGGGCATGCAGACGGTCGGATACTTCCTTCTGTACCATGACTGTTATTTTTCTGAAATCCAGATCGGATTCGAAGATCTTGAACAGGATCGGTGTTGTCACATAATACGGAAGATTCCCGCAGATGTTGACTTCTTCCTTGTATCCATCCAGATCGGCTTCCAGAAAATCCTGCAGATAGACATGCAGCCTCTCATCCTGAAGTCCTTCATTCAAAAGACGGTAC
>JAFZQL010000029.1 GCA_017620435.1 Erysipelotrichaceae bacterium | reverse complement strand
TCTAGGATAATACTTCATTTCACTTACCTCCTGTTTAGGGATCTATTACACCCTACACCTATATCATAGCATCCTTTTTAGCACTGTCAAGTATAAAGTGCTAACAATCGTGATAAAAGAGTGCTAAACATTCCTGTGCTATGATGGAGACAGAAAAAGGGAGGTCTGTATGAATCATAAATATATCGATCTGCATCTTCATATCGACGGTTCGCTGAATGTGCGCTGGATGTATGAAAGAGCACTGTTAAGAGGAGTGATTCCTGCCGATACGACATTTGCGGCCTATTACGATACGATCTTTCCAAAAGGAGAACAAGGCGATGCCCTGTTTGCGAAATTCGACGTGCCGCTGGCGGTCATGCAGTGCGAGGAAGACATTCACGATGCCTGCTACAGCCTGCTGAAACAGATCAGTGAAGATGGCGTGATCTATGCGGAACTGCGTTTCGGACCGCAGCTGCATACCCGTAAAGGGCTGAGTCAGGAACAGGCGCTTCTTGCGGCGATTTCCGGCGTAAAAGATGCGATGAGAGACTTCCCGATCAAGGCGAATATTCTAAATGCCTTCATGCATGCAGGAGACAGCGCCAGGGTCAATGAAAAAGAAAACTTCGAGACTCTTTATCTGACCAGAAAATATCTGGGGCAGTGCGTCGCCGGACTGGATCTGGCAGGCTATGAAAACAACTGTGATCTGAATGAATACGCTCCGCTTTTTGAAGAAGCAAGAAAGTTGAACATCCCGTATACCATTCATGCGGGAGAGATGGGAAATGGAGCCAATGTTCCAAAGGCCATCGCCATGGGCGCAAAAAGACTGGGACATGGCATCTTTGCGGTGCAGGATCCTTCCTATGTGCAGGCGATCCTTGACAGCGGTATTCCTCTGGAAGTCTGCGTGACTTCTAACCTTTATTTCGGTTTCACCTATGCGACCCATCCGATCCGGGAACTGATGGACAAAGGCGTCAAGGTAACGGTCAACTCGGATGACATGACTTTCTGTCTCAACAACATGCCTTATGAATTCTATATGTTGAAGAAGGTCGGCTTTAGTGATGAAGAACTTCTGCAGTGCACCCTGAATGCGGTCGATGCGGCATTTCTAAGCGATGAAGAAAAACAGGAACTGAGAAAAAAGATCCTGAACGAGGAATAGAATATGAACAAAGAATATCGATCTACAGGCCAGGAAGCAGTCCTGCTGGACGGCTTTCTTGACAGCTATCGTGACTGGACAGTAAACGGGAAGGGGCTGAAGTACGCTTCGCGTGAACTGCGCTACTGTCTGAACCAGCGAAAGAAAAGGCTGGAAAACAGAGGCATCGAAACGGAAGAATCCTTCGAGCACGTTAAGGAAGAAATACGGGGATGTCTGAAGAAGGACGATGATTCGTATCTGGCCAAGATCATTTACCGGGAAACAAACCACTTACTGTCTTATAAGAAAAACGGCAGGACGATTAAAAACTACAAGATGCCTGTGACCATCTACGGTACTCTGCTGGATAAGGAAGGCTACGAAGACGTCGAATGTACCTGTCCGAACTGCGGACATGTCAGTCTGACTTCGCAGCTTTCCGAGGGCTGTCCGTACTGCGGAACCGTTTTTGAAACGGATGAATCCTATCCGTGCTTTACTTCTTTCTTTACCGTTCCGGGGATCGTAGAAAGAAGTACTCTGATGGACAAGATCAAGAAGAGAATGATCATCGTCGGATCGATTGCCGCCGTACTGGGATTCCTGCTGGTCATGTTCGGGGAGAGCGATTATGTCATTTGGTTCAAAATTCTGGAAGGGCTTTTCTTCGCCGGATTCTTCGCTTTCTTCGGAGCCTTCTTTACCTATATGGCCCACAGCATCGTTCTTTTGTTTCGGATCTTCTTTGAAGCCGGCAGGGCTCTGCCGTTGATGAAAGGGATCCGGACCAAAAACAGGCTGGAAAAAAAGATGCAGAAGTACGATCCCGATTTCTCCTTTGAATATTTCGAAGGAAGAGTCATCTCCTTATTCAGAACGATCGCCTATTCGAAAGACCGTGATAAATTGTGCATCTATACATCCGACAGGGAACTTCCGTTCCTTGACGATCTGATCGACATCCAGTACCGCGGCGCTCTGCAGCTGCTGCATCTGAATGAAATAAACGGACGTATCCATATCGACGTGAAAGCCTTTATGACGGTTGTATGTGACGACAGCCGTTTCAGCAGAAAGGACGTCAACTACATCCTTTCCTTAGAGAAAGACATCAACAATAAAACGAAACTCGGCTTCACCCCGATCAGGATCCAGTGTCCGAACTGTTCCGGCAGTTTCGATGCCATGCATCTGAAGAAGTGTCCGCACTGCGGCAGCGACTACGACCTGGTCCATGACGACTGGGTCATTACCGGCATCAGAGAATAAAAAAAGCGGTTTCCCGCTTAATCGAACAATGGAGTGGAATAATAACGTTCGCCCGTATCCGGCAGGATCGTGACGACGTTTTTTCCTTTGCCCAGTTTTCTGGCAAGTTTCAGAGCAGCTGCCACATTGGTTCCGGAAGAAATGCCGCAAAGCAGTCCCTCTTCCTTTGCCAGCCGCTTGCTCATGTCGATGGCTTCTTCATCTGTAATGATGCAGATCTCGTCGTAGATCTTCTGATTGAGGATGGAAGGAATGATTCCGTCGCCGATCCCCATCTGCATATGGGTTCCGATCGGAAGACCGGAAAGGATCGCCGCATCTTCCGGTTCGACTGCCCAGATCGTCATATCCGGGTTGTGTTCTTTCAGTACTTCACCGATTCCCGTGAGAGTGCCCCCCGTTCCGATGCCGGAACAGAAACCGTCGATCTGATCCAGATCCCGAATGATCTCCAGACCTGTCTTGCGCTGTGCTTCCACGTTGGCGGGATTGTCGAACTGTCCCGGTACGAAGACGTAAGGATCTTCCTTGGCTGTATTCGCTACGATACGCTGGCACTTGTCGATACATTCGCCGATATTGCCTTCGTCATGGACCAGCCGGATCTGTGCGCCGTACTGCTCGATCAGTTTTCTTCTTTCCACAGATACGGAATCCGGCATGACGATGATGACTCTGTATCCCTTGACGGCGCCGATCATCGCCAGAGCGATACCCTGGTTGCCCGAGGTACATTCGACGATCACTGAGTATTCATTCAGCAGTCCCTTCTTTTCCGCGTCTTCGATCATGTTAAAAGCCGTTCTGGTCTTGATCGAACC
>JAFZQL010000028.1 GCA_017620435.1 Erysipelotrichaceae bacterium | reverse complement strand
TCAAAACGGCACAGTAAACAGATTAAGAACCATGGACATGATCCTGAAAGACATACGAAGCAGTAGGATCGGAAGGATATGCTGGCAGAATGCTGGAAAACAGATATGAGAAAGAATACTGGTCTATGGACCGGTATGTAATGGGAATCGATGAAGCCGGAAGGGGACCTTTATGCGGTCCTTTGGTCGTCGCCTGCTGCGTGCTGCCGATCAATTACGTCAATGAAGAAATCAACGATTCCAAGCAGCTTACGGAAAAGAAAAGAGAAGTCCTGTTTAAACAGATCATCAAAGATGCCCATCATTACGAATTCCGTATCGTATCGCCGAAACAGATCGATGAACTGGATATCTATCACGCAACGCAGAAGGCCATGGATGAATTAAGCAGATCTACAGGCATTCATGCCGTTACGCTGACCGATGCCATGCCGCTAAAACGTCACGATACCATCGATCTCGTCAAAGGCGACGCGAAATCCATATCCATCGCTGCCGCCAGTATTCTGGCAAAAGTGCTGCGTGATCATATCATGATGGGCTATGATGTTCTGTATCCGCAATACGAATACAGGAATCATAAAGGATACGGTACAAAAAGACATCTGGAGCTGATGGATGAATACGGATTGAATGATATCTACCGTTATTCATTTAAGCCATGTAAAGACAGACAGCTTAAACTTTTTTAGGAATTTACGTTTTTTCCGGTAATAATGTATTGAATGAAAAGGGAAGATCTTATCTCCTGTTCTTTACATTATGCGGGAAATTATCAGAAGATTCTGAAAGCGATCAGGGAAGACAGCGTTTTTCCCGGAAGATATGTAGAGAATGCCATAACGATACTGGATGACGAATATCCAGAGAAACTGAAGGATCTGAAGTATCCTCCTTTTGTATTGTTCTACAAAGGGGATCTGGAATTGCTGAAGACGAAAACGATCGCCGTTGTGGGTTCAAGAGATCCCTGCAGTTATGCTTTAGAAGCCACAGAAGCCCTGATACGGGCGAATCAGGACAAGACGGTAATATCGGGCATGGCAAAAGGAATCGATGCCTGCAGCCATCTGTGCGCGTCTAAAACGATAGGGATCCTGGGATGCGGGATCGATTACATCTATCCCAGATGCAATGCGGATCTGTTTCGCAGGGTAGAGAAAGAAGGCCTGCTGTTTTCGGAATATCCTTTGGATGTGAAGCCGATCGCTTACCATTTTCCTTTCAGGAACAGGCTGATTGCCGCACTTGCCGATATCGTATACATCATGCAGTCGGATCTGAAATCAGGAACAATGACGACCGTCAATGCCGCACTGGAATCCGGTAAAGAGATCAGAGTTCTTCCTTACGATATATTTCATATCAGAGGCAGAAACAACAATCAGCTGATCTATGAAGGAGCACAGCCGATCCGTTATGAAGAAATTGCATTTTAGAATAAATTGTGTAAAGATAGGGAATTGTTAAAGGTAAACATATGAAAAATCTGGTTATTGTAGAATCGCCATCCAAATCAAAAACGATCGAAAAGTATCTCGGAAAAGACTACACTGTTACTTCTTCCAAGGGCCACATCTGCGATCTGGCAACAAAGGGAAAAGAAGGACTTGGTGTAGATATTGAGAACGGTTTTAAGCCGACTTATGAGATCTCGGAAGATAAAAAGAATGTCGTAAAACAGCTGAAACAGCAGGTCAGGAATGCCGATTTCGTCTATCTGGCAACAGACCCGGATAGGGAAGGAGAAGCGATCTCCTGGCATCTGGCAAGAGAACTGGGACTGAATCCGGATGACAAGAACCGTATCGTATTCAATGAAATCACCAGAAATGCAGTAATCAACGCTCTGGAAGAACCGCGTACAATCGATATGGCTCTGGTAAGATCGCAGGAAACCAGAAGGATCCTGGACAGGATCATCGGTTTTAAGCTGTCTAAACTGCTGCAGAAGAAGATCGGATCCAAATCGGCAGGAAGAGTGCAGTCTATCGCCTTGCGAATGATCTGCGACCGGGAAAAAGAAATCAATGCCTTTGTACCGGAAGAATACTGGACCATCGGTGCAAAACTGGATAAAAGTCTGGATACGGAACTGACAAAATACAGAAACAAAAAGATAGAGATAAAGAATGAAGTGCAGGCTGACGAGATCCTGAATGCTCTTGGAGAAGATTTCATCCTGAGCGATATCAGCGAGAAATCCAAGAAACGTTCCGCTTTTCTGCCTTTCATTACCTCTACGCTGCAGCAGGAAGCTTCCATCAAACTGGGTTTCGGTTCGAAAAAGACCATGATGGTGGCACAGACTCTGTATGAAGGCGTCGAACTGAAAAACGGAGCACAGGGTCTGATCACCTATATGCGTACCGATTCGACCAGGCTTTCTAAAGAATTCATCGCTTCCGCCATGGATAAGATCGAAAAGGAATACGGAAAAGAATACAAAGGTTTTTATCGGGTAAAAAACGACGAAGGCTCACAGGATGCCCATGAAGCGATAAGACCTACAAGTCTTTCCAACGATCCGGAATCCGTAAAACCGTATCTGTCAAACGATCAGTACCGTCTGTATAAGTTTATCTATATCAGAGCTCTGGCCTCCTTAATGGCCGATGCCGTTTTCAGCAGCGTTACCTATACGTTCAACAATAATGAATATCTGTTTACCGTATCCGGATCCAAAATGGAATTCGACGGATTCCTGAAAATCTACAGCGATTACGACAAGTCGAAAGACATCATTCTTCCTAAACTGGAAAAGAACGATGTACTCAAGGCAAAGAAAATAGAGAAACTGCAGCATTTTACGGAAGCTCCATCAAGATATACGGAAGCAAGACTGATCAAGGCTCTGGAAGAAGAAGGGGTCGGCAGACCGTCTACCTATGCGACGATCATCGATACGATCGTAAAAAGAAACTATGTCGAACTGAAGAAAGCCAGTGATTCGGGTAAGACGAAATTTTTCTTCCCGACAAAGCAGGGCATCATTACCGATGAAAAACTGAGAGAATACTTTCTTTCCGTCATAAATGTCAAATATACAGCAGATATGGAATCGGAACTGGATGAGATCGCTGAAAACAGACTTGACAGTACAGAAGCACTGCAGAAATTCTACGATGAATTCCAGCCTCTGGTAGAATCCGCCTATGAATCGATGGAGAAACTGCAGCCGGAAAAGACCGGAGAGATCTGTCCGGAATGCGGCGGAGATATCGTCATCCGTAACGGAAAGTATGGAAAATTCAAGTCCTGTATCAATTATCCGACCTGCAGATGGCATGAATCTTTGATAAAAAAAGAAACGCCGGAAGATACCGGAAGGACATGTCCGCAATGCGGCAAACCGCTGTTAAAACGCAAATCCAGATACGGAACCTACTTTATCGGCTGTTCCGGTTATCCGAAATGCAGCTATATCGAACCGATTGAAGGACAGGAAAGAAGAAAACGTATTTCAAGAAATAAAGACAATGAAAGCTAGAGTGATCGGAGCCGGTCTGGCAGGATGCGAAGCCGCCTATCAGCTGGCAAAAAGAGGAATCGAAGTCGATCTGTATGAACAGAAGCCTGTCAAAAGACATGCGGCTTTTAAAACCGACAGGTTTGCTGAACTGATCTGTTCGAATTCTTTAAGAAGCGATGATCTGAACAACGCCGTCGGTCTTTTGAAAGAAGAAATGCGCATCCTGGATTCACTGATCATGTCTGCCGCCGATCAGTACAGAATTCCTGCCGGTAAATCCTTAGCCGTTGACCGCAACGGTTTTTCTGACTATATTACGCAGCAGATAGAAAACAATCGGAACATTCATGTTATTCATGAAGAAATAACTGAAATAGATCCAAAAATTCCAACGATCATTGCCGCCGGTCCTCTTTGTGAAGGAAAACTGGCCGAAGCATTGGGAAAACTGTGTGGAAACAGTTTTCTGCACTTTTATGATGCCGTATCACCGATCGTTGAAAAGGACTCAATTGACTTTAATCATGCGTACTATAAGTCCCGTTACGATGAAGAGAATACGGGAGACTACATCAACTGTCCGTTAACGAAGGAAGAATTCGAAGACTTCTATCGTACGATTATCGAAGCAAAAAAGATCGATGTTCATGAGATCGATGATGAAAAGTATTTTGAAGGCTGCATGCCTTTTGAGGAAATGGCCAGAAGAGGCATTAAAACGCTACTGTTCGGTCCGATGAAACCGGTCGGACTAGAACATGACGGAGTCCGTCCGTATGCGGTCGTTCAGCTTAGAAAAGACAACGCGATCGATACTTTATACAATGTTGTCGGATTCCAGACACATCTGACGTTCAAAGCACAGGAAGATGTATTAAAGAAAGTTCCGGCCTTGCACGATGTCCGTATCGTACGCTACGGCGTCATGCACCGGAATACCTATGTCAATTCTCCGGGTATTATTAATAACAAATATCAGTTCATCAACTATCCTAATCTGTTTATCGCCGGTCAGATATCTGGTGTTGAAGGCTATGTTGAATCGGCTGCCAGCGGTCTGTACGCTGCGATACAGCTTTCGCGGTATCTGAAGAATGAAGCTGAATGTGTACTTGGCTCCGATACGATGATGGGAGCCATGGCGAACTACATTTCCGATCAGAACATTACAGAACTGGAACCGATGAATGCGAATTTCGGTATTTTCCGTCTGGATTATTCCGGTTCAAAGAAGGATAAAAGAGCGTTCTATGTAGAACATGCCTTGAATACAGTAAAGGAGTTCGCTGAAAATGTATGAGCTTCTCGATGAATTCATTGTCTACATAAAAGATAAAGGCAGCGGTTCCGATGCGACGGCTGATTCTTACGGAAGAGATATCCGCAGGTTTGTTGAATATCTAGATGAGAAGGGTATTGATGATTTCTCTAAAGTAGAAAAAGATACTGTTTTTGACTACATCAGTGAATTAAGAACCGGAAAGATCACCAGAGGAAAGATCTCGAATTCGACTTATGCCAGAAATATGAGTTCTTTGCGTTCTTTCTACCGTTATCTGTGTGAAAGGAAGATCTGCAGCAAGAATCCTTTTTCCAGTTTCAGAAAGATCCATGTCGAGAAGCATCTACCGGATGTTCTGACGATCGATCAGATCAGCAGGATACTGAATGTCTTTGACATGGAAGATCCGATCGAGTTAAGGAACAGATGTATCATTGAGCTGATTTACGCCTGCGGATTGCGTATCTCGGAATGCTGCGACCTGAAACTGGATGATCTGGACAGGGAACAGATGCTGGTAAGAGTGATCGGTAAAGGGAACAAGGAACGTCTGATCCCTTATTATCCGGCACTCAACGATATCATCAGCCATTATCTGAAGGAATACAGAAGCAGATATGCGGATTACGGTTTTCCTTATTTGTTTGTTTCTACACGCCGTGGTAGAATATCACCTAGGAGCGTTCAGCTCCTGCTTGAAGATGTCAGAACCAGTGCAGGCCTGGAGATCGATATCCATCCGCATATGCTGCGACATTCATTCGCAACGCATCTGCTGGATAACGGTGCCGATCTTAGGACCGTACAGGAACTGCTGGGTCATGAGAATCTCTCTACGACGCAGCTCTATACCCATCTGACGTTCGATAGACTGAAAAATGCGGTGAAAAAGGCGCATCCACATGCAAAATGAAGAAATACAAGTTAGATTTAAGATTTCTCTATTTACTGATTCCATTGCTTTATCTGGAAATCGTTTTCCATCTGATTCAGTTTAAAGGTTACGATTTCTTCAATATTCTAAGAATGTTTCTGTTTGTTCAGTTCTTTTCCTTACTGATCAGTTTTATCTGTACCAGATTCAAGAGTCGTAAGGTCTATTTCATAGTCGGACTGATCATTGTGATGTGGTTCAGTCTCTATACGTTTGTGGAACTGATATTCAAGAATTTCATGGGAGATTTCTATTCCTTCGGAACAGTTTCCGACGGTGCCGGAAGGATCGCCCAGTATGCGCTGATATTTCTTTCCAATGCCAAGCCGATCTTCTATTTATGCCTGTTAACGATTCTGATCTATATCCTTCTGTTCAGATTTGTCAGATTCAACGCAAAAGGTCCGTTTCAGCTGCCGCTGATATTGTGCATCCTGTCCTTTCTGCTTATGATCCCGGTGTTTAATCTGGGCAGCGGCATGACCCCGCTGTCGACGATATACGATACTTTCTCAAATAAAGATATCCTGATCGATAAGACGGGTATCGAGCATTTCTTTTTCCGAGATCTCAGTGCACTGGTATATAAGGCGCCTGAACAGATCGTGATCGATATTCCGGATGAACCGGATGAACCGGAAGTTCCGGAAACGGTCGTTAAAACCAGAAAGATCAATGATACGGAATGGAAAAAGATCGCGGAAAGCGAAGAGAATTCCAACATGCAGATGATCGACAAGTATCTGATGAGCAAGTCTGTAACCCAGCCGAACGATATGACCGGAATCTTTGAAGGCTACAACTTCATTTATTTCATGGTCGAAGCCGGTGACTACATGATGATCGACAAGGATCTGACGCCGACCCTGTACAAGATGTACAATGAAGGACTGACGTTCTACAATCATTACACGCCAGTCTATTCCTGCGCGACAGGAGAATCGGAATTTGTATCCTATACTTCGATCTTCCCTTATGTCAATGTATGTACGCCGAACTATGTGGCAGGTGTTGAATTCTATGAAGCTCTACCGTATCTGTTTAAGAACCAGGGATATACGACATTCGGTTTACACAACTGGAGAGATGAATTCTATGACCGTAAAGTCATTCTTCCTGCTTTGGGTGTCGATGAATACTACGATATCGATGATATCTGGCAGGATACTTCGATCAAACATACCAACGGCTGGCAGTCCGATACGATGCTGATTGAACAGGCAATCAAGCATATCGAAGAA
Organism: Erysipelotrichaceae bacterium; assembly: GCA_017620435.1. Taxonomy (GTDB): domain Bacteria; phylum Bacillota_I; class Bacilli_A; order Erysipelotrichales; family Erysipelotrichaceae; genus Colivicinus. The sequence continues at coordinate 2,192 of JAFZQL010000028.1, read as the reverse complement.
ACAAACGGCAAGTTCTTTTGCGATATCATAACTTCGGTCATGCATTTCCCTTATGACGAATCTTCTTACTGGGGAGACTATTATCTTGAAGAAGTAAATGCAGTGCATCCTGACTGGCCGTACGACTACAAGCGTTACATGTCCAAATGCATGGATTTTGACAACGGCATGAAAGTTCTGCTGGATTATCTGGAAGAAAAAGGAATCGCAGATACTACCGTTATCTGTTTCTATTGCGACCACCGTCCTTACTGGATCAGCTATCAGGAGACTCCGTACGACAGGATCATGGAATATACGCACTGGATCAATCCTGACCGTTCCGGCGAATACGGACAGTACCGTTCTCCGTTTGTGATCTACAATCCATCAACAGCCAAGAATGTCAACTACAATTACTGCTCGACGCTTGACCATGTTCCGACGATCGCCAATCTGTTCAATCTCAACTACGATCCTAGACTTTACATGGGCATCGATGCCTACAGCGGAAGCAATACGGTTATATTCCCGAGCGGCAACTGGCTGAACGAAACAGGCGTTTACGATGCGACTACCGAAAAGTTCACGCCTGCCGATCCGAATAATACACCTGATGAAAATCAGATCATGAAGACGAATACCTATGTTCAGAATACGATAAAGATATCTTATCTGATATTTGATGAAGACTATTTCTCCAAGAGAAGAAGCATATGCAGTCCGAAATAGACTGCATATTCTGTTTCTGCATGTATAAACCGCTATGAATCTCAGTAAAGTATTTAATGTTCAGCATGACAAAGAAATCAGATCGATCATGTTCGATTCAAGAAAAAAGAATCCGGATTCGATCTTTTTTGCGATGAAAGGGAAGATCAACGACGGGCATCGGTTCATCGATCAGGCAATCGAAAACGGGGCAGTCGCAATCGTCTACACCGATGAAATAGAACAGCAGAAAGATGGTATTGCCTATATCAGAGTAAAGGATGCGACAGAAGCATATGTTTCCTTCTGCAATGCGTTCTACGATTATCCGACGAAAAAAATGAATACGATCGGAATTACCGGAACCAACGGGAAAACGACGATCGCCTGGATCATTCGTTCCATCATTTCCGAGTTCGTAAAGTGCGGCTCTATCGGGACGATGGGATACTGCTATGGCGAAGAAATCATTGATTCCAGTATGAATCTGACGACACCGAAGTCGGATGAACTTTTCCGGATCGGAAAAGAAATGGTCGACAACGGATGCCAGGTACTGGTTCTGGAAGCCTCTTCCGAAGGACTTCTGACGCACCGTCTGGATCAAGTCCGCTTCTCGACTGCAGTTTTCAACAATCTTACCAGTGATCACATGGATATCCACAACGATATGGAAAGCTATTTCAAGGCAAAATGTATTCTTTTCGATATGCTTGATCATAACGGGAAAGCCATCATCAACATCGATGATCCGTATGGCATAAGACTTCTGGAACAGTCAAAGAATATCAACATTACTTATGGAATAAAAAACGATGCCGATTACAAGGCGGATCACGTATGTCTGTTCAATGATCACAGCGAATTCGATCTGCTGCACGACGGGGCTGTCTATCACATCAGAACCAATCTGCTGGCGGAATTCAATATCTATAATCTGCTTGCGGTAATTGCCGTACTGAATGAAAACGGCTATGAGATCGAAAAGATCCTTCCATATCTGGAAAGCCTGGATACGACTCCGGGACGCTGCCAGCTGATCGATGCGGGACAGGACTTCAATGTTGTTGTAGACTATGCTTTTACGCCGAATTCTTTTGAAAAAGTATTTGCTTTTGCGAAATCGATCACTGCCGAAGATAAGAATATCATTGCCGTATTCGGCGCATCCGGCGACAGAGACCATCTCAGAAGACCCGGCACGGCGCTTATTGCAGATAAAGAAGCGGATACCGTCATTCTGACTTATGACGATCCGTCTACCGAAGACATGATGCAGATCCTGCAGGAGATGAAAACATATTTCAGAAGACTGGATCCGGAAATCATTCTTGACCGCTTCGATGCGATCAAAAAAGCGGTGTCTATCGCAAAGACAGGCGATACTATCCTGCTGCTGGGAAAAGGAAATGATACGTTTTTCCTGGATCAAAACGGCAGGATTCCGTACATATCGGATAAGACGGCTGCCGAAAAAGCGATAGAATTGAAGAAAAAGGGTA
>JAFZQL010000027.1 GCA_017620435.1 Erysipelotrichaceae bacterium | reverse complement strand
GTTGCTGGGTATGTTCCAGATCATCTGGTTCGGTATCGCTTTGGAGATGCTGATCCTGGTCTTCCAGATCATCACCTTGCCGATCGAATTCGATGCCAGTTCCAGAGCTCTGAAACAGATCGAATCCATCCGTCTGTTTGACGAAGAAGAACTGCAGGGCGGAAAGAAAGTCCTGTCGGCTGCCGCCTTGACCTATGTCGCCGGAGTCGCCGCGACACTGCTGCAGATGCTCAGGCTTGTCCTGTTCTACGGAAGAAGAGACAGAAGAGACTAAACAAAACAAAAGGATCTACGCAGATCCTTTTTTGTTTCCCATAAACAGATGATAAAGCCATACGATGAAACACATGTACAGCGCCGGTATCGGCAATACAGGTAGAAGATAGATCAGCGGACAAGGGATCAGGGAATAAAGAAGTTCCAGGATCGGATTCTCTTCCGTCTCCATCGTATAGAAGAAGTTCGATCTTGAATTCAGTCCTGAATACCGGAACAGAAGATTCAGTCCGTGCATGATCAGGCCAAGCAGGACCAGGATGACCATGGCTTTCGGGATATCGCGATAGGCGGGCTGATAGAAACCGAACGTCATCAGCATTAATGCCTCTATTACGATCATGAAATGGGTCCCGTAGAAACCAATGATCCGAGGCAGGAACAGATAAGCGTGATCGAATCCCGCTCCCGGCATCAGCAGCGCCATGGCCGCTCCTAAAGGTCCGATAAAGAAACAGAAACTCTTCAAAGGACGGTAATCTCCCAGAACGGCAATCGGCATCAGAATCATGTTGACGTTGCACAGATGGAAAGGCAGCTCGCCCCACCAGTTGTAGCCGCCGATGTATGCCGTCAGACGGTCGAATTCCGGATCAAGAGACAGGGCATACTTGTAGAGAAAGAAACAGACGCAGGTAAAAAGACAGATCATCACAAATACGGTCTTCTTCACTTTTTCGCTTTTTCCTTTCACCAGGAATGAAATCACGCTTAGAAGCAGCAAAAAGAAACCTGTTACCAGGAAGAATACCGGATTAAACGGAGAAATAATCAGCTTTTCTTTCAACATATACATATACCTCTTTACTTTAGATAAAGACCCATTGCCACAGCTCTTTCTTTTTCACTGAAATCCCGTGGATCGCGGTCGGATATTTTCAGCTGTCTTTGATTATCGATCAGGATCTGCGCCGAACCTCCGCCATCCAGATGAATGGCGTTGCAGAGACCAAGCTCTTCGCAGATATCGGCCGTTTCCGACATGGAAGCGCCGCAGCTTCCCACACCTTTCTCATGACCGAACTTGCCGGCACCTTCCAGCCATATCAGTATCGGTCTGTTGTCTCTATCTGCGCCCAGGACGATACGCGGAGCGCGGTCCTTTTTGTAGTTCAACGGATACATCGCAGGCGGGAAGGAGATTTCCTGCGGATTCAGGAAACGGTAGAACGGAGAAATGAAACGTTCTGTTTTCTTTCCGTTGATGATGACGCTGTTGCCGACCTGGACCGCAAACCGGATGTCTTTGAGACCGTGGAATTTCACCTGCGGATCCTCGATCTGATCGATCGGCTGACTGGTCTGTATCACGAAGCCTCCCGCAGGGATCTGCGTCTTTCCGCCTTTGCGGATACTGACGACACGGTCTCCTTCGATGACGATATCGCAGACACCTGCAGGCGTCATCTTTCTTTCCGGCCTTGTATAGAAGCGGCAGTTCACGCCGTCACGGTATTCTGTTCCGTCGACCTCTGCTGCAATCTGTTTTAATGAGATCCGGGAAACGGAGACCTCCCCTTCTCTATCAACCACGAGCACCTCTCGATCAAACATCGGCGGCAGCAGGATCTTTCCTTCCTTGACGCACAGTCCGAAAGGAGTGCCGATCCGATCATACACAGAAGCGCAGTCCAGCCTGTCGAACAGGAAGAACGAGGAATTCACCTTTAACTTCGCGTCTGTCCTGTTTTGCGAGAGATAGCCCATCGTATTTCCTATCGGAAGAAAACGGATTGTTGTCCGTTTTCCATCCAGTTCATAAAGACAGTCCTTTTGTTTCAATTGATAATAGATATCCTCAACATCCTTATCGACAAAAGACAGCTTCTTTCTTTTGAAGGACACCCCTTTTCTGAACATTGCGGTAACAGCCGCCGTTCTGTCATAAAACGTTTCATCATCACTGCTCAGAAAGGAATCCGGAAGCTTCAGATCCTCCGGAACTTTAAACAGGACCACCCTTCCCTCGATCAAAGAAAGCCTCGGCATGAAGAAATCCCGATATAAAGAAACAACTCCCTGAAACGCATCTTCCGAAGGTTCCGGGATCAGAAAATCCAGATCCTTCCAGTCGTCAAAACGCACGTACTGAACGCGCTGGATGTTTCCGTCGGGATAAGTGAGTGTTCTGATACTTGAATCGATCATGAGTCAGCTGAAAGGATAAATCCTACACATGTATTATAATTGAAACAGGAATGAGGAAAAAGCCATGAAACAAAGCGACTACAAGATGATGTGCAGACAGATCCGTTCTCTTGCGGAAATATCTGATCATTATATGCCTGTACTGGCCAACGCGAGCGCCATTCTGTATGAAGGAATGGATAATTTGAATTGGGCGGGATTCTATCTGACAGAAGAAGAACATCTGATCCTGGGACCTTTCCAGGGGAAGTTCGCCTGCGTCAGGATCGAAAAAGGAAAAGGCGTGTGCGGGACGGCCTATGAAACGGATGAGACTCAGGTCGTAGCGGATGTCCACCAGTTCCCGGGCCACATCGCCTGCGACAGCGCATCCAATTCCGAGATCGTCATCCCGTTACATTCAAAAGGCAAGGTGGTTGCGGTCATGGATATCGACTCTCCGCTGTTTGACAGATTCTCGAAAGAAGATATAGAAGGCTTAAGCGAATTTGCCCGGACACTGGAAGAGATCATCAGATGGTAGGACAGGAGAAAAACATGGAAATCATTAGAAAGGACGAAAGCACCTGGATCATCGAAGACACGGGCGTGAGAGTCTTCATCCTCAAGGGAAAAGAAAAAACGGCAGTCATCGATACCGGAATGAATCTAAAGGATCTCAAGGATATCGTATCCGGACTGACGGATCAGCCGCTCATCCTTTTGAATACACATGCGGACCGCGATCATATCGGATGCAACGACGAATTCGACGAGGTATCTATCGGGATCCATGAACTGCAGCACTATCAGAAAAACGGCTTTAGTCAGAAGATCACAGCGCTGTATGAAAACGACGAGATCGATCTGGGAGAAAGAAAACTCATCGTCGTCGATCTCAGCGGACATACACCCGGCAGCATCGGCTTCTACGATCCTGACAGGAAGATCCTGATCTCAGGCGATCCGATCCAGAAGGACGGAAGAGTCTACATGTTTGGGGAACAGCGCTCACTGACCGGATACATCGCCAGTCTGGAAAGACTGCAGAAAAGAAAAGATGACTTCAAAGAGATCTGGCCAAGCCACGCCTTGCTTCCTCTGGACAGCGGATCGATCGGGAAGTGTCTGGAAGACGCGAAAGACATCTGCAGGGGAGCACTGGATTATGAACGGACCGAAATGCACGGCATGACGGTACGTGCATACAAAGGCAAAGAAAACATTTATCTTTGCGACGACAGATAGGAGGCAATATGTCGCTGTTAAGCATGTATATCCGTTACAACTTCGCCAAGGGAGACCGGAAAAGAGACGCCGGCCTTACAACGCCGGACGATGTAAAGCGTTTTGACAGCATCTCTTACGGAACGGACAGGAAATGGCAGATCCTGGACGTCTACAGGCCGAAAGATATTGAAGGAAAACTTCCGGTCATCGTCTCCGTTCATGGAGGCGGCTGGGTCTATGGAACCAAGGAAGTTTATCAGTACTACTGCATGTCTCTGGCGCAGAGAGGTTTTGCGGTCATCAACTTCAACTACCGTCTGGCTCCGGAACACAAGTATCCCGCCCAGATCGAAGACACCAATTCCGTCATCAGATGGATCTTCGCCAACGCTGATACCTATGGCCTTGATACAGACAACATCTTCGCCGTCGGCGATTCTGCCGGAGGACACCTGCTGTCCGTCTACGCAACAATGCTGAATGACAAAGCATATGCAGACCACTATCACATCGATACGCCTCAGGACTTCCGGTTCAATGCCATCGCCTTAAACTGTGGCGTCTACCGCCAGGATATTCCGGAAAGCAGAAAAGTCGCAGGCCTGCTGAACGATCTGCTGCCGAAAGGCTGGAACAAAGAAGATATCGAATACCTCAACAGTTACGACAAGATCAAACCGGGCTATCCGCCGGTCTATCTGATGAGCGCGAACGGAGATTTCCTGAAAAGTCAGGTCGATGTCCTTGTTCCCGAACTGGAAAAGAACGATGTCCCTTATGTCGCAAAGATCTACGGCGATGAAAACAACGTCCTGCATCATGTCTTCCACGTAAACATGAAACTGAAAGATGCAGCTCTGTGCAACGACGAAGAATGTGCGTTCTTCCGGAAACACCTGCTTAACAAATCTTAGATTGTGCTACAATGATTCTGTAGCGAGGTAATTAAAAATGAAACTATTCAAGAATCTGTTCAGTTCTTTAGCACTTATTCTGATCACAGGCGGCGTCCTGGTTCTGGGCTGGGAATACTTCAGAAACAAACAGCTGTTTGTCGTACTGCTTTCCAATTCCATCGTAAAAGGATCGATGCGTGTCCTGCAGACCATGGGCATTGCTCTGCTGGCTGTCATTCTCGGTCTGGTATTCTTCGTCATCTCTTTGAAGATCGGCAGTGCCGTCAGAAGAAACGAAAGAGAAAAGAAAGAACTGCTCCGTGAACAGCAGAAAGAATCCGAAGAACTTAAGCGTCAGCTGAGAAAAGAAGCGGAAGAGGCCAAGGCCGAAGCGGAAGAAGCAAGAGCCGAGACCGAAAGGATCCGTCTCTCTTTCGGAAAGAAAGAAGAAGAAAAGAAAGAAGACTAGTTCTTCATTAAAAAAAGAAAACAAGGAGCGTAAGCTCCTTTTTCTTTCGCGTGTTAAAATGAAAACAGATATGGAGAAACAGATATGATAAGTCTAAACGATCACTGGCAGTTCAGCGAAAACTGGAATGACGATTTTCTCAACGGCAAAAACAGGAATACGGTCGAAGTGCGTATTCCGCACACCGTAAAGATACTTCCGCTGCACTATGCGGATGATAAAGATTATCAGATGATCAGCGGCTACAGAAGAAAAGTCCTGATCCCGAAGGAAGCCAAAGGCAAACGGGTCTTTCTGCAGTTCGATGCAGCAGGACATATTGCCACCGTCTATGTGAATGGAAAAGAAGCATACACCCACCTGGGTGGCTATACGGCTTTCCGTTTCGAGATCACCGACTATGTCGTTCCGGGCAAAGAGGCGGATGTCTGCGTCAGACTGGATTCCACCGAGAATAAAACAGTTCCTCCTTTCGGCTACGTGATCGACTATCTGACCTACGGCGGTATCTACAGACCGGTATGGCTGGACATTCAAGAAAAAGAATACATCTCCGATCTCTTCCTCACCACCCCGGAAACCGACACGGTACACCTTCAGATCGCTGTTGACGGCGATATAAATCAAAACAAGAAAATCATCATCAGGACTTTAGACGATCAGATTCTGTATCAGACCGAAACCAGAGAAACCGAACTGGAATTTCAGGTCAAAGACGTTCAGAAATGGGATGTCGATGCCCCGAATCTGTATCTGTGCGAAGTAGCGCTGGACAACGGTTCCACAAAGACGGTCCGTTTCGGCTTCAGAACCATTGCGTTCAAGAAAGACGGATTCTACCTCAACGGCAGACGCCTGGTCATGCGGGGTCTGGACAGACACCAGTGCTATCCGTATGTCGGCTATGCCGTAAGCGATTCATTACAAAGAGAAGATGCCAGGATCCTGAAGGAAGAGCTCTGCTGCAATGCCGTTAGGACTTCCCACTATCCGCAGTCCCAAGCCTTCATCGATGCCTGCGACGAACTTGGATTACTGGTATTCACCGAGATCCCGGGCTGGCAGCACATCGGCGATGAAGCCTGGAAAGATGTCGCCTGCAGGAATGTCGAAGAGATGGTCCTGCAGTACCGCAACCACCCTTCTATCGTTCTCTGGGGCGTACGGATCAACGAGTCCCAGGACGACGATGCGTTCTATACCAGAACCAATCAGATCGCACACGATCTCGATCCGAGCCGTCCGACCTCAGGCGTACGCTACCTTCTGAAGTCGTCGCTGCTGGAAGACGTCTACGCCTACAACGACTTCTCCCATACCGGAAACAATCCGGGTGCCCGGAAGAAGAAAGATGTCACCACCGACATGAAGAAGGCCCTTCTAATCTCTGAAGCAAACGGACACATGTTCCCGACAAAAGCCTTCGACAAGTGGTCCTTAAGACAGGAACACGCCATCAGACATGCGACCGTCATGAATGCCGCTCTCGGTTCCCGTGAACACGCCGGTGTTTTCCAGTGGTGCATGTTCGACTATGCCACCCACAAGGACTTCGGCAGCGGCGACAGGATCTGCTACCACGGCGTCATGGACGCTTTCCGAAACCCGAAAACGGCATCCTACGTCTATGCGATACAGGGCGAAGAAAAAGACATCCTGGAGATTTCCTCCACCATGGATATCGGCGATTATCCGGGCGGGACTATCGGCGATTTCTACGCCTTTTCCAACGCCGACAGCGTGCGTCTGTACAAGAACGATGTATTCGTCAAGGAATACAGGAAGAGCCGTTTCAGAGCCCTGAAACACGGTCCTCTGAAGATCGACGACCTGATCGGCGAACTTCTAATCCACAACGAAGGATTCGACAAAAAGAAAGCGAAAGACATCCACGATGCTTTGCAGATACTGAAGAAATACGGAACCGAACACCTCCCTCCGGTTCAGGGACTCAAGGTCGCAGCTACGATCAAGAAATACAAGAT
>JAFZQL010000026.1 GCA_017620435.1 Erysipelotrichaceae bacterium | reverse complement strand
TTTATTTGTTCAATCCTTTCTTCCAAACCGTCAAAATCTTTTGGCTGGATCTCCCAACTATAGACATTCCTGCTTTTGTCATAATTCAGATATTTCTCAACTATACCTTTACTGTTCTTGATAACTATCGCAATATCAGCACCGCATACTAAGGTAGGTGTGACCAAAAGCCCATTATTGTCGTTTTCATACATCTTTAACGATATGACTCTTTTGGAGTTTTCAACCTTACTGAAGTCGTTGTTTGCACCAGCCTTCTGAAACGCATCGAAAAGAATCCGTTTGATTTTTTCTGGTGAATATTTGCTGTGATCACAGTTAACGACGATATCGTAATCGAAATCGAACCCTTTATTTGTTCTGACGTCGTAGGTTATGAGTTTTCTTTTTGCGCTGCCCGTAAGAAAAAACATAAACGTGAATTCTTTTCTTACCAGATTCTGGACTTCGTTGATTGTCTTTTCGATTTTTCTTCTGTATGGTTTGGCCAATGCTTTTGAAACATAATTAAAATGATACACTGTATATCCTCCTCATTATTGTCCCAGGCCGCCCACCTAACAGAGCATGTCAGATCATAACAGTTTATATGTTTTTGCCACTGTATGTCAAATAAAAAAGCCATCCACCAAATCGATGAATGACCTCTTTGCTGTTAAGCTACTTTACTTATAATAATTGGAAATCTCAAGATCCTGTTCCGATACGGTTTCCTGAACTGGATCAGTATCCCGAATCTCTCCTTCAGTGTTACCAGTATTCTCACAAACGTCCACATTATCAAGCATAAGCCTCCGTGAAACTGTGCGACATACTGCAAACACTTCAGGATATGAATCTGCTGTCCGGCAAATGTCGAAGCTATATGAATAGACAGCGACATCATATACCAGAAAACAAGATTGCAGAGAATCCTTTCTGCTGTCTTTATACATTTCATTGAATTGCGTCCTTTACTCTTAATTGTTTCTGATGTATCTCTTTACAAGTCTGATGAGCTGTCTTTCCAGTTCTTTTCCGTCCTTGCAGTCAAATGCGTACTGTTCGCCATAGAGGCGGGAAACGTTCTCCCATTCATCCACCACGGCTCCAAATACGTTGATACCTTTTTTGCGATAGTGTTTCACCGCAAGTGCTGTATCTTCGTCTGCATCAGCAGAATAGAACGATGGACCGCACGGCTGACCATCTGATATGACGATCAGAACCTTCTGTTCCTCCGGCCTTTTCAGAAGCTTTTCGCCAATATAGGTAATGGCGGCTCCGTCGATGTTGTTGGCGATCGCCTGTATCTGTGCCAGTCTGTAACGATCTTTCCCGTCGTTTGTATCAAAATCAACATAGCTGTTGATCAGTACATCGTCGTTTCCGGTCGTTGTGTGGCCGCAGATGCAGAACGGTACATCCAGATTTCGAAGCGTATCCTCCAAAAGAATCGTTGCCCTTCTGGCATCTTCGCTCTTTCGTCCATACATTGATCCCGATTCATCAACCAGGATCCCGAAACAGACTCTGAGCTTTCCATCCGGCACACTGATCCTTGAGAAGTATTTTCCGTCATTATGAACGACGTCTCTGGCATTGAAACGCTGTCCCATCAGATATCCGGAATCACTTGATTCCGTTTCCCTGTCTTTTAGAAGGTTTGAAAGTTTTTTGGCCAGGTGTCTTGAAGTGTCCGACACTTCTTCATATACATTTCTGTATATGTTCATGTGTCCTTCCTTCACCTGGATCCTGTTTGTCTCGATCCTTCCGAAGCCGGAGACATTTCCTCTGCCGTTTTTAACATCGCCTACTATCTCATCAGCTTCACTCTGCAGAGCTTTGGAATGAGACTGCTCGTCCTTTTCCTCAAACTCCCTTTGAGCCAATTCCTTTATGGCCTGTTCAAACTTATGTTTGCAGGCACTGACAGAACCGGCGTTTTGTGAAGACTGCTGCTGTGACTGGTTCACCGTCTGTTTATCCAGATCACCTGAATTTACCGGTCTGCTGCTTCCTTTTGGTACAGCGGACATGCCAGCCTGTTTTGACAGTTCAGACGATTGAATGGTCTGACTTTCAGTTTCTTCAGAAGAGTAATCAGCTGATGATTCCTCCTCGTTTTGGCTCTGATCGTCACCATCTTCTCCCTGATCTTCAGAAAGATCTTCCAGAAGCTTTCTGATCATTTCATTGATCGCTGCTTCCGGATCTTTAAAATCTTCATTGTCATCAGGTTCAGGCAATAACGGTTTTACCTTGACCAGTATCCTGTTAAGAAGATCGCAGCGCTTTCTGCCATCTGTCTCCCATTTCAGGCTATCGATCTCTTCCTCACACATATCCATGTATGAATCAATAAGATCCTTTACCTGTTTTTGATCAGCACTCAGATATTCTGCCTCTTTAACCGAATAGCCGGTTCTTTTAGTCAGAAGGATCTGGGAAAAAGCGATCAGCGGAGAGATATTGCCATCAAGCACTTTGTCATAGATCTCGTCTTCTCTTGGAGCCTGACGGTAGAGCTCTTCCCTTGATCTTGCTAGACCCAGGGTAGCCACACCGTCAAACTTCTCAAAAAGAGCGTTCTCGATATAGACATCCTCCATGATGTTCTGGATGTTCTTCATTTCATAAAGAAACATCTTGCGATAATTCGGATGCTCATCAAGATACCTGACAATTTCATCGACATCGATGCCTTCCACCCGAGGTTTCTCGGGATAGAAGGAAAACTTCGTATCCGTCCAGGCATAGATCATGTTCATCATTTCAATGAAATCTGTGAACAGGACATGCCCGCATTCGTGTATCACGTGGCCCACACAGTTTACATACTTCTCCCAGTTGGTATCCCGGTCTCTGATCAAAGGTCCCAGAGTATTGATCCTTACGGTCAAGCCTTCCGTGCAGGCCGTGAAATCAGATTCCTCGTCGCAGATCGCTTCGACATATGGAATTCTGTTTAAAGATTCACATGCCGAAGTTACGATCGCCTGAAGTATTTCGCTGTAATACGGGCAAGAGAATATCTCGTCACTTGTATAGGAAGAAGAGATCTTTTCGATCTCCCTTCTTATTTCTGCTTTACTAAGTTTCATATCCAGCTCCTTAGTAGACGCTGCTTCCATTAAGAGAATCCTTCTTGACAAAGAAGTTCTCTAAGGCGGCAATTACTTCCGCAAGCACTTCGTCATCTTCGGTAGCGCTGGGTACGATCGTATGCATCGCGGCCCGATATGGATCTGAAAGTATCTTTGTGCCCTGAGCCCAGGCCACGATCTCTCTTACTCCGCACGAACCATCATTAGTTCCGGTCTCTTCCAGCACTTTTCTGATACCCTTCATCGCCTGGATCATCTTGCGGATGACCGGTTCATCATCAAACCCGGAGTCAAGCCTGATCATTTCGACCAGTGACGCGTCTTCCGGAAGAGTGAATCTTCCTTTCAGAGCGCATCTTGACTTGACCGCCTGGTTGATGCGGCGGGTACCTTCATAGTCGCTGTTGGCTGTCATCACGATCACACAGTCCTTGTGGCGTTTCACTACTTCGCCATCCGGCAGCTGGATCGTTGCCAGGTCATCAAGTGCCGCATTGATACCGGACAAAACGCCCGGCTTGTTGGCGACATTGACTTCCTGAAGTTCACATACCCAGCCATAGCGGAATGCCTGAACTAGCGGTGATTCGACCTTGATAAAACCGTTTGAGCGATTGATCAGAGAATAATACTTCTCCTGTATGGCTCTGGCACAGTCTTCCTCGCTTGCATCAGTCTTGTTCTGGCCGGTGATCGCAAAATACGAACCGGCAGGATCAAGCGTTATATCTGTTGCACTAGGAAGCGAAGACGTGATCGCTTCAAGATCAGATTCTCCGTTTTCGGT